>NZ_CP110973.1:1800000-2045000 GCF_026248825.1 Larkinella insperata
AGGAGTGCTTCATCAACGCTGACAACGCCGGATTGGCTGTCAATTTCGGTGTTGTCAGCGCTGATTAGTCAGCCAGCGAAAGCGGTCTTCAAGTCCTTCAGAACCGTCAATCTGCACGAGAAAAACCGCGGGTGCACTCCCTTGATCCGCAGCGTCGGACTCCAGGCTCAGGCCAACAAAAGCCAGGTATTCGTTCAGCAGCGATTCGAGCGGTTCGTTGCCGAAGATGCACCGATCAAAATACCAGTCGAGCGGTTCGCCAGCGACTTCTTCCGCAACAGCCCGGTAATCGTCGAGCGTGTAACCGATGAATGGCTTTCCGAACCGTTCCCACATTAGCCGCATCACATCGTCGAGCGATCGGGCGTGGTTCCGCTTCCGGCGGATGTGTAAATCCAGAATCAAGGCAACGGTCGCTCCTTTGTTGTAGACCGAAACTTTACGATTAGGCACCCCTTTGTCATACCCATCGAGCCACAAATCCCAGGAGGATTCGGTCAGTGACTGAAAAGCCCGGCCGTTGGCTTCGAAATGCCGCTTCAGCAACACCTGGAGTTCTTTCAGGTAAGCCGCATCGTCGAAAACATTCGACCGCCGGAGCATCACATCCCCGTAATAGGTGGTCACGCCCTCGGCCACAAAGCAGGTCGTGAAGTAATTCTCTTTTGTGAAATCGTAGGGTAGCAACTCCGCCGGGCGAATCCGGATCACGTTCCAGGCGTGGAACAGCTCGTGCGACGAAACCCCCAGCAAATCCGTGTATAAACCTTCGCCTTCGTCATTTGGCCCCAGCACCAGCATCGTTGAGTTGCGGTGTTCGACCCCGTGGTAGAAGGGAGTCGTCAGAATCAGGGTTAAAAAATGGTAGTCTTTTTCCGGAAACTCGCCAAAGAGTTGGACCTGCACTTCCGAAAACCGCTGAAAATCGCGTTTGATGCGCTCCCAGTCGGGTCTGATAGCACCGTTGATCCAGATATGGAAAGCCGTCTCTCCGACTTTGTACTCCGCATGTTGCAATTCCGGCGAAGCGATCAGCGGGCAGTCGACCAGTTCGTAAAAATCCGTTGCACTCAGGAGGTTGGGGGCGGTTGGTTTTAGTCCGCAGGCAATTTCCCAGGTATCCGGAATGACCAGTTCGAGTGTGCAGGGTTCGTGCAAACGGTCATCGGCGTACAAGCAAAGATTGACCGGATTGATGTACAGCAGCCGGTCGTCGGCAAAGCTCGTTCCGGCGTTAACGGTATTGCTATAATACGTGTAGCGGGCCACCAGTTCGGAAGCGCCTTCGGTCTGCACCCGCCAGCGGTCTTTGGTTATTTTTTCGAACGAGAGCGGATTACCGTTCTGGTCAAAGATTTCAAAACGTTGAATATTTTTGGCAAAATTCTGCAGTTCATAACGTCCGGGGCGCCAGGCGGGGAGTTGCAGCTCGACGGTCGGTGACGAAACACCCGTCAGGAAAAACTCAATCTCGATAGTCCGGGACGAAGGATTGCTGGAAGAAATACGATAGTGCATACCGGCGAATATAACCCCTTGTTGATGAAAACACTAAATATCGTCAGCAAAGTTGCTTCATTTCGAAACATTCCCTACCTTTGCAGACTCATTTGAAAAACAGGCATCCAAGATATACTAAGTCATGAAAAGAACGTTTCAACCTTCGAACCGTAAGCGCCGGAACAAGCACGGTTTCCGCGAGCGCATGGCATCTGCCAATGGCCGCCGAGTGCTGGCCGCCCGTCGCAAAAAAGGACGTCATCAACTGACGGTTTCGGACGAGAAAAAAGGCGACCGGTTTAAAATCTAACTCGTTTAAAGTTTAGGGTTTAAAGTTTAAGGTTCGATACAGTAACCGTAAACCTTAAACTTTGGACTTGAGCTTTAAGCGACATGAAGCAAACGTTCAAGAAATCCGAACGGCTTTGCAGTAAAAAAACCATCGGACAATTGTTTCAGAAAGGTAGTGCGACCACGCGGACGTTCTACCTTTTTCCATTTCGGCTCCTCTACATGAACGACCCCAACCGGAGCCTTCCAGCCGGGGATGATCCAACTGGGGGCCCTCCAGCCCGGGTTGATCTCCTGCCCGCCATTCTGATTTCGGTTTCCAGCCGGAATTTCAAAAAAGCCGTTGACCGCAACCTCATCCGCCGGCGCGTTCGCGAAGCCTATCGCAAAAATAAGGCGCTGCTGTTCGGCACGACCGAGAAACCAAAGCAGCCCCCGTCTTATATTGTTTTTTTATATACCGCCCGCGAGAAAATTTCGTTTGAAGAAATAGAAAAAAGTATGAAATTAGCTTTAGCGCGGATATAGACAAAAGAGGTGAGATCGTAGACAAAAGATGAACTACGGTTTGCGGGGTCTTTTTTCTCTTGTCTTGCGTCTTTAATCTATAGAATTATGTTTACGCGCAAACGTCTGACCGTCGCCCTGGGCGCGACCCTCCTGGCAGGAAGCCTTGGTTTTTACTCGTTCCGCAACGACGACCGGTTCTTTGAAATCGCGCGTAACCTGGATATTTACGCAACGCTGTTCAAGGAATTGAATCTGTATTACGTGGACGAGCTAAACCCGAACCGCATGGTGAAGTCCAGCATCGACGCCATGCTGAAATCGCTGGACCCGTATACTAACTTTTTCGCCGAAGACGAAATTGAGGATTACATGACGATGACCACCGGGCGCTACAACGGCATTGGTGCGTTAATTGGTTCGCGGCAGGGACGCAGCATCGTCATGATGATTTACGAGGGCACACCGGCCGAGAAATCCGGCCTGCGGATTGGCGACGAAATCGTCAAAATCGACGGAGTCGATATCAAAACCCGGCGCGAATCAGATTCCGACAAGCTGCTGCGCGGGCAGACGAATACGGCGGTGAAGTTGACGGTGAAACGGTTTGGAAACAATTCACCCATTGATCTGAACGTGACGCGCGACGTGGTAAAAATGACCAATGTGCCTTATTACGGCATGATCACCGGCGACGTAGGCTACATCGATCTGAAAGATTTTACCGGAACGGCTTCGCGCGAGGTGCGAAACGCCTTTACGGAACTGAAGGGCAAAGGCATGAAAAAGCTGGTGCTGGACGTACGCGAAAACCCGGGCGGCTTGCTGAACATGGCCATCGACATTGCCAACATCTGGCTGCCGCGCGATTCGGAGATTGTAACCACCAAAGGTAAAGTAACCGAATGGAACAAAACGTATACGGCTTTGAACCCGCCCCTCGACCTGGAAATTCCGATTGTGGTGCTGACCAACAGCCGGAGTGCCTCAGCCGCCGAGATCGTTTCCGGGGTTATTCAGGATTATGACCGGGGTGTTCTGGTGGGGCAGCTCACCTACGGCAAGGGACTGGTGCAGACGACCCGGGAGCTATCCTACAACACGAAACTGAAAATTACGACGGCTAAATATTACATTCCGAGTGGCCGTTGCATCCAGGCCATCGACTACAGCCACCGCAACCCCGACGGCAGCGTGGGCAAAATTCCCGATTCGCTGAAAACTGCGTTTAAAACCAAAGCCGGGCGCCCGGTTTACGACGGCGGTGGCGTAACCCCCGACGTTCCGGTAGAAGCCGTGGCACCCGCGCCGATTGCGCTTAGCCTGACAAACAAAGGGTTTGTTTTCGATTATGCCGTCAAGTACCACCACGATCATCCGACGATTAAGCCCGCCCGGGAATTTCACCTGACCGACGCGGAATATCAGGAATTTGTAAACTGGCTGAAGGATAAAGAATACGACTATACCACACAGGTTGAGAAGGATCTGGGTACGCTGGAAGCTTCGGCAAAGAAAGAAAAATCTTTTAACCAGATTCAGGATCAGCTTAAGGCTCTGCGGACGAAGCTTTCGCACAGCAAAGATGTTGATCTGGCAACGTTCAAAGGGGAGCTAAAAACCCTGCTCGAACAGGAAATTGTGGCTCATTATTACCTCCAGAAAGGCATGAAAGAAGCTTCGTTCTCGACCGATCCGGAAATTAAAGCCGCCCTCGACCTGTTCAGCGACATGAACCGGTATCAGTCTATTTTAAAAGGAAAACAGTAGCTTTATAGTGATGCGTTATGAATGATGAATTAGTATGTTACTCTTTTCATCATCCATGACGCATCATTCATTTCCATGTCCCTCATTCTCTCCATTGATACCTCCACAACCGTTTGTTCAGTAGCCTTGCACCGCGGTGGGGCGCTGGCGGCCTGTTACGAACTTTTTACGGAAAAATCCTCGTCGGGGATGCTGACGACGCTCATTCAGCATACCGTGCAGCACAGCGGTCATCAGCTGTCGGAGCTGGATGCCGTTGCCGTTGCGAAAGGACCGGGTTCGTATACCGGGTTACGGATTGGCGTTTCCACGGCCAAAGGGTTGTGCTTTGCGCTCGATAAACCCCTGCTGGCGATCGATACGCTTAAAGCGATGGTTTGGCAGATAAACGGTTTTTACCCGGGCTCTTACGCCCTCTGCCCCATGCTCGACGCCCGGCGAATGGAAGTCTATTGCGCCGTTTACGATCCCGAAGGCCGGGTGATTCAGCCGACGTCGGCGCAAATCATCGATGAATACGCGTTTGCCGATCGGCTGGCTCAACAGCCCGTCGTGTTTTTTGGGAACGGAGCTGCCAAGTGCCGGACCGTTTTATCCCACCAGCCCAACGCTGTTTTCCCGGCACAAATTGTTCATCCGTCGGCCAAAACCGTGGGGCAACTGGCGGCTCTTGCCTACGAACAGGCGCAGTTTGAAGATGTCGCCAACTTCGAACCGTACTATCTAAAGGATTTTGTGGGAACCAAGCCGAAGAAATTGGTTGTTTAGCAAGCATACTTACGGGTAAAATCCGTGTTTACATTTGGGCTTTGGTATTATGGAAACGGAAGAGATTGTTAATCGAGTGACCAAAAGTGGTCTGGTAACGCTGGATCTGGAAGATTACTACCACACCGGCGAACGGGTTGTCTACGATCTGAAAGACAATCTGTTCATGGGCATGATTTTAAAGGAAAAAGACTTCCGCGACTTCCTGAAAGCCCACGACTGGAGCCAGTACGACGGCAAGAATGTGGCCGTCACCTGCTCGGAGGACGCCATCATACCGACCTGGGCCTACATGCTACTGACCATTTACCTGGAACCGCACGCCCATACCGTTGTTTTTGGTTCGCTCCAGGATTTGGAAGAAAAACTCTATTTCGACGCCATCAACCGGATCAATATCGAAGACTTCCGCGACAGCCGCGTGGTTGTCAAAGGGTGTAGCAAAGTGGCGGTACCGACGGCGGCTTACGTCGAAATTACCCGGCGGCTGCGGCCCGTTGCCCAAAGCATCATGTTCGGCGAACCCTGCAGTACCGTGCCCCTGTACAAGCGCCCCAAACAGTAATTACCTGTTGTAGATAAATTCTTCTTTCCGACCATCGGGGTAAATCATCCGGACCGGATAACCGTCGGATCGGTATTCGTAACGGAAACGCGTCTCTTCCTGAACGCCCGTGGTTTGGTCAACTGCCTTCATCCCAACAATATTATTGGAGCTCATAAACCAGCTAATTTCGGCATCAACCCGAATCGGTTTGTAAGGGTTTGGGGCAGTATCGTATTCATACGTTGTCATATCCCCCGTAGCCTGAATTAGGTTGCCCCGGTTGTCGTAGGTAAAGTCCGCCGATGAAATAAACTTGTTATTTGCGTCGTACCTGTCTTGCCGAGTGATTCGTTTTTGAGCATCATATGCGAATCGGCTGGAAGACCGAAAATCGAACTTTTCGTTGTTAATCGTATAATATTTACGCTCCCGGATGGTCGTATCGGCATTGTAAACGGTTTCGCTGTAGGAATATAATTTCAGCGGCAGGTCCGAAACATAGGTGGATGACCAGGGAGGATTGGTGTAATGTTGCTCAACCCGGAGTGTATTGGCAGCAACCCAGCGAAAAACCAGTTTACTGTACAGCTTACCATCGGACCTGTTGCTCACAATTTCCTGAATGCGGTTATGCTGATCATACACATAGTGCGTGGATTCAACGGCCGTGGGTTTGGCTGGACTCCCGTAATAATCGTGTCGGATCAGGCGAATGGATTGGCCACGCGCCAGAACGGCATCATCATTCCGGCGGTCGCAGGCCGTAACCGCCACCAGCAGCAATAGAAATAAGACAGCTCTCATAAAAGTCTGAAGGCAAGGAATATAAGAACAAGATACCGGTATCTGGTAAAGCGTTGTAATCCCTCACAAAAAATCTTTACACTAACCGAAAACTCCGCCGGTGCCACCGGCACGGCCCAAACTCCTGAATGGCCCGGCGGTGAAACGGCGTTGGATACCCGACGTTCTGCGCCCAGCCGTAGTGCGGAAATTCCAGCGATAGCTTTTCCATGAGTTCATCCCGGTACGTTTTGGCCAGCACCGACGCGGCCGCAATGGACAGAAATTTGGTATCACCTTTAACAATGCAGGTGTGCGGAATCAGGGGGTAATTCACAAACCGGTTGCCATCCACCAGCAAATGCTCCGGTTTAATACCGTCTGCCTGGTTCATGATGGCGTCCAGCGCCCGGTGCATCGCCAGAAAACTAGCCTTCAGAATGTTAATCTGATCGATTTCTTCATTCGATACTTCCGCCACGGCCCAGGCCAGGGCGTCGCGCTGCAATTCCGCCCGCAACCTTTCGCGCTGAACCCGACTCAGTTGTTTCGAGTCGGTCAGCACCGGATGAACGTAATCTTTGGGCAAAATTACCGCAGCCGCCACCACCGGACCGGCCAGGCAACCCCGCCCCACTTCGTCCAGCCCCGCTTCAATGGCATTCGTATTGTAACAGGATAAAAGCATAATTTGATGCAGATCACAGAAGTCAGACAAAAGAAAGAGAAACATGGTCTTTTGCTTCTTGTCTGTTTGTCTCTAGTTGTTTGTCAATCCTCTTTATTCTTTGTTCTAATCTTCCAGAATATTTCCGAAAATGGTGTTTTTCAGCAGGAGGGTCAGCAGCAGAAAGACGATGGCCCAGTACAGATAAACGCGGTAAAAATCTTTGACATCCTTGTACACAACGGTTTTAACGGGCGCTTTTTCAAGCCGGTCAATTTCGTTGAAAACAGCCTGCAAACGCGTGGCATCCCCCGCCCGAAAAAAACTGCCGCTGCCGATGTTGGCGATGGTTGTCAGAATGCCCTCGTCCACGGTTACAGTCGACATAGCACTAACTACACTTGGGCGGGGTGGTCTACCGATGGCGACGGTATAAATCCGGATGTTGAACGCCTTGGCCAGCCGTGCCACCGTCACCGGGTCGAGGTTGCCCGCCGTGTTGTCGCCGTCGCTCAGCAATATCGTCACCTTGCTTTTGACTTTCGATTCGCGCATCCGGTTGATGCACACCGCCAGGGCACTCCCGATGGCCGTGCCGGACGTTTTGATCATGCTGTCGTCCAGGTCGTTCAGGTAGCTGTTGAGCAGGTCGTGGTCGGTCGTCAGGGGGCAGAGCGAGTAAGCTTCTCCGGCAAAGATGACCAAACCAATCCGGTCGTTCTGACGGCTTTTGACGAAGGCGCGGGCCACGCGTTTGGCGGCTTCCAGCCGGTTGGGTTTCAGGTCGGTTTCCGCCATCGACGACGAAATGTCGATGGCCAGCATCAGGTCGATGCCTTCGGCTACGCGTTCGGGCTGCTCCCGGATTAGCTGGGGCCGGGCCAATGCCATGAAAATAAGCGCAAGGGCGATGAAAAAACTAAGTGGTAACAAATACCGTAAACTACTGACCAGCGTTGGCTGAAGCTCGGCCCGGTTCAGGGCCACACTCAGCCGCTGTTTCGCGCGCCCCGACAACAACGTCCGCAGCCCGAAAAGCACCAGAATACCGGGTATGGCGTACAGATAGATCGGGTGCGCCCAGGTAAACTGGCGTAGCTGTGAAATTGTAAACCACTGGTACGAAAACCATTCCATGTTGTGTCAATCAAAAGTAGCTTCCTGGTGCGCTTCCACCAGATGAACGCTGTTTCGGCGGTAGGCACTGTCGGCCACCTCATTCAAAATGCGAAGCGACTGCTGGGTGTGATCGGAATAAACGCCACCGTAAATCACCCCGTCGATTTCTTTCAGAGCGTCTGCCAGCCGGTTATCCTGCACGAGTTCCGCAATTTCGCGGGTCGTCAGCGAGGTGAACGGCTTGTCCTCAATCCGTTCCATGTATTTCCTCCAGAGCACTACGGCCCGACCAGCGTCCTGGGGGGCGGTTTCCGGTCGAATGTTGCGCGTCAGGCGGTCAAACGAACGCTGAAAATTCACGTATTGCCGGTAGAGCTGATAACGCCGAATGCGGGTCCGAATCTTGCCGCCAAAGAACAAAAAAAGCAGACCTACCAAGGCGCAGAGGCCCATCAGAATAACCATCAGCAACGGATAATTCATCTGCTGTTTGAGTACCACCACCTTCGTTTGGGTGGCAAGCTGTAATGTATCGGGACGCTGGGTTTGAATGCGTTCGAGCAGCCGGACAGTATCCACGTTGGAACGAACCAGGGTGCAATCGGCGGAGGTACGGAGCAGCCAGACGGGTACCTGCAGCGTCTGTGTGGGTCTGGTTTCGAAGGAAATCAGGGTATAAACGGCACTGTCCAGACTGCCTTTCTCGCCGGTGGTTGTTGAAAAAATCGAAATATCCCGCACCAGAAACGGCGCAAAATGCCGGGCGGTATCCGGGAACAGCACATCCACATTCGACCGGTGGCGAATGCTCAGGGAATACTGAAACGGTTTTCCGATTTCAATGGTGTCGGTCAGAAACACGCCCGCTGGAGCCTGAGCCCGTGAGAACGTCAGGCACGAGCAAAAAATAGCAACGAACAACACCCTACGAATGGCGAGCTGGGCAAGAGGGCCGAAGAAAGAAAATCGTCCGGTCGGATGGTCAATGTAGTGCAATGCTTCTAACGTCAGCTTCATCGGGTTTTTCGGACGCGGAACAGTTCGATCAGTTGCGGCACGTAATCCGCCTGCGAATCAAGAGCGACGTAATCAGCGTTGTACTGTTTACAAAACCGTTCCAGTTGCTGCTGGCTTTGCCGGAATGTCTGCCGGATCCCGTTCCGAAAACTGGGCGAGGAGGTATTAACCCAAACGGTCCGGCGGCTTTCCGTGTCGTAAACCGGAATGATGCCCAGTCGCGGCAGGCTGGTTTCCCGCTGATCGTACATGTGAATCACCACCAGATCGTGCTTCCGGGCGAGGGCCTTCAGGTTGTGCTCGTACCCCGAATCAATGAAATCCGATACCAGAAAAACCACGCTTCGGCGTTTGAGCACGTTGAGCGTAAACAGCAGCGCATCGGCCAGATTGGTACGAATTGATTCCGGCTTGAGCTTGAACAAATTGACAATCAACTGATAACCGTGCTTCATGCTGTTCGACGGCTTCAGGTATTTTTCTTTCTGGTCCGAAAAACAATACATCCCCACGTGGCTTGCTTCCTTGATGGCCGACAACGCCAGCACCCCGCACACTTCCCGGGTCGTGTCCAGTTTCGAGCGGGCTGCGGTTCCAATTTCCTGCGATGCACTGACGTCGACAAGAAAGAACACCGTCTGGTCTTTTTCTTCCCGGAAAATCTTGACGAAGGTTCCGTGGCCCTTCGACGAAACGTTCCAGTCGATTGCCCGCACGTCGTCGCCGTACTGATACGTCCGCAAGTCACTGAACTCCAGACCGGAGCCTTTGAAGATCGACCGAAAGTTACCGCGCATCTGAGAGTTTACGGCTTTCCGAATCCTGATTTCGAATTGATATAGTCTTGCCAGAAACTCGTGCATCGTTGTTATAAGGGCGAAACGTTGCTAAAAATTTTGTTAAAAACCCGTTTGCAAAGAATCGCAGCGTTTCACCGCGTGTTATTAAGGTCAGGATTCCCGACATTTGTATTCCAATGCCAGCTTTGACAAAAATAACGAAAATGAACGCGCAACAGTGCTTCCCGTTTCGACAATGGGGATTGTTTGTGCTCATCACGCTGCTGACCGCCTGTCAGAACCAGCCGGTGGAAGCGCCCAAGAATCTGATTCCGGAAGATAAAATGGCCCGGATTCTGACCGAGATTCACCTGGCCGAAGCGCGGGTTACAAAGCTGAATCGCCTGTCGCAGGATAGTAATACGCTGATTTACAAACGCCTTGAAAAACAGATTTTTCAAAAATTTCAAGTTGATACCGCTGCTTACTCAAGGAGTTATTCTTACTATGCCTCCAATCCGGAACAGTTTGCGACGATTTACAAGCAGGTTACGGAAGAATTGGAACAACGGAAGAAACCAGCAGACAGCAGCAGTACCAGCAGCAACAGCGGACGGAAAAACCGGCTCCCGGTCCGGCTTAAAAATCTGAAGAAATGATTGCAATCATTGGAGCGGGCATATCGGGTCTGACGCTGGCCCACGAACTCCAGAAAAACCACGTTCCCTACCGGTTGTTCGACCGCAGCAGCGAACCGGGCGGTGTTATGCACTCCCGGCGGGAAGGAGATTACCTAATCGAAATCGGACCAAATACCCTACTCGGCGATGCAGACCTGCTCAATTGGTTCGACCAACTGGGCTTGACCCCGGAGATTTATTTTGCCAAATCCGTTAGCAAGGCCCGGTTTATTTACCGCAACGGTGCCTACCAGCAGCTTCCGTCGGGCCCGTTGTCGTTACTATTTGGTCGGTTTTTCAGTTGGGAAGCCAAAAAAGCCATCTGGCGGGAGCGCTCCAATCGCACGGTTTCGCCCCCCGGTGAAACGCTGGGCGACTTTATTCGCCGACGGTTTTCGTCCGAACTGGCGGAATACGCCCTGGCTCCGTTTGTGGCCGGTACCTACGCCGGAGACCCCGATCGGTTGCTGGTATCCGAGACGTTTCCGGTGCTGCTGGAATACGAAAGAAACTACGGCTCGGTTCTGAAGGGGTTTATGAAAAATGCGGGTTCGGCGGGTCGCCGGCAGGCTTTTACCTTCCGCGACGGGCTGCAAACCCTGCCCAGAAAGCTGGCGGCCCAACTGGATGCCCTCAACCTGAATGATTCGGTAACGCGGCTGACCCAAACCGACAACGGCTGGCAACTGGAAGCGCAAAGCGGTTTGTATGCAGCGGATACCGTGGTGCTGGCCTGTGAGGCCGGGGCCGCTGCAAACCTGCTCGAACCGATCCGGCCCGAAATAGCAACGCTGCTCCGACAAATCGACTATCCGCCCATGACGGCGGTTCACTCGGTGTATAAACGCGCCGAAGTGCAACACCCGCTCAACGGTTTTGGTGGGTTGAACCCGCGCGTGGAAGGTCGGTTTGCCGCCGGTCACATCTGGAACAGTTCGCTGTTTGAAGGCCGCTGTCCGGCGGATGAGGTGCTGTTTACCAGCTTTGTGGGGGGGCGTCAGAACGCGGATCACGTTCAGCATCCGGATGCGGTCATTCGCCAGCGGGTTCATCAGGAATTGGTTCAGGCATTTGGCATTCAGGCCAGCGCCCCCCAACGGCAGTGGCTCAGCCGTTGGGAACGCGCCATTCCGCAGTACGACGCCCGGATTGTACCGGTTCGGGAGCAGGCCCCTAGCCTTGAACCGGATGGTTTGTATGTGTGTGCCAACTGGTACCGTGGTCTGAGTCTGCCCGATTGTATCCGGAAAGCCAGAACGCTGGGTAACCAGTTGTCCAGGTTAAAAATCGCTGAGAATTAATGGGTTTTAACAAATTTTAAGACCAGAATTGTATTAAAACGACTTTTTTTTGGTTATTTAAATAACGTTAGACCTTAACCCGGTTGTGCTTTGAAAGAATGCTTAGTGGTCATTCCGACCTATAATGAAATCGAAAACATCGAAGCAATCATTCGAAAGGTGCTGAGTTTGCCTGTGCCCTTCGACGTACTGATTGTCGACGATGGTTCACCCGATGGCACGGCCCGACGGGTGATGGAATTGCAGCGTGAGTACGGCGCCAGTGAACTACCCCTACGGCTCCACCTTCTGGAGCGCAAAGGCAAACTAGGGCTGGGGACGGCTTATCTGACCGGTTTCCGGTGGGCGCTGGAGCACGGTTTCCACTACGTCTGCGAAATGGATGCCGACTTTTCCCACAATCCCGATGATCTGGTGCGGCTCTACCATGCCTGCGCCGACGGTGGCAACGACGTAGCCATCGGTTCCCGGTATATCACCGGCGTCAACGTTGTCAACTGGCCGATGGGCCGCGTGTTGATGTCGTATTTTGCCGGTATTTACGTGCGGTATATCACCAGTATGCCGGTCATGGACCCCACGGCGGGCTTTATCTGCTACAGCCGGGATGTGCTGGAAACAATTCTGCAAAATAATATTCGGTTTGTCGGCTACGCCTTTCAGATCGAGATGAAGTTTCTGGCCTGGAAATACGGTTATCGCATCACTGAGGTACCGATTATTTTTACCGACCGAACGAAAGGCGTTTCTAAAATGTCGAGTGGGATCTTCAAAGAAGCCGTTTTTGGTGTACTTCAAATGAAAATTGGTAGTTTTTTTCGGCATTATATCCCTCCAAAGAAACAACCCCCGAAACGTGTGCCAGCGCAGGCTGAAGCTACGGAAGCGGTGTAGGATCTCCTACACCGTTTTTTTTATCTCTTTTTGTACTTTTTTCCTTTCGAACTTGCTTCATCAAAGCTAAAAGGAGTCGTCCCAATAAGCATAAAATCTTTCTAGTGGATCAGCAAAAGGATTCAGCCTTCAAAAACATCCTCTTTTTCGTTAACGAAAAATTGTATTATAAAAAGAATCTTCACGTCTTTAACGTTTGTCCCATTATTTGAGTAAACGGTTTTACCATGTTCATATCTTACCATTAGCACAGTTAAACCAAATAATATTTTGTCATAATTAATACAATTACTTATTTATACATAAATCAAAATTGCACTGAAATTCAGCTACTTAATTTCATGCAACTAAGTGCCATCTTTTAATAGTTACTTTGTCGTATTGATTCCAACAAAGATTTTCACTAAAGACAAATAAAAAGATGAACACCACGCTGAAAGCTTCGTTAATTGCCCTTGGAATGGGCTTTATTTTGATTTGTGTCATTGACGCTATTACTCCCCAGTCACTTCTTGGTTCATTGCTGGGTCAATCAGCGCCCAAGGCGAACGTGACGGTTGTTGTAAACCGCATAGACGATGAGCCGGTCACGGTTCGGTTGTCGAATTCAAACGGAGAAGTCATTGCCAGCCAGCAGCTGATTGATGGAAACACCATTTACTTTGGCTTGAAAGATGCCACCAACGGTACGTACCGCGTTGAAGTGTCCAATAGCACCACGAAAAAAGTAAAAGACGTAATCCTGTCAGCCCAAAAGGCGGCCTAATACTAAACGGACAGAAAATCCGTTTAGCTTAATGCTAAGTCCAACAGTTTTAGTTACTTGTTGGACTTAGCATTTTTTATGGCTGCACGTGTACAATTCTTTTGGATTTGCTTACTGCTGGGAACGGCCTTCGGGGTCAGTGCCCAGAAACCGCTTTATAACTCGCTGCAAAAAGCTGCCCTCAGTCGCCTAAGCCAGGATTTGCAGCAGCAAAATCGTCCCTCCTATCGCCGGGCCGTCGATATTGCCCAGAAACGAGCGATTCCGCTCCGACGGGAACGCTCCGACGGCACGGTCCTAATCTTGAAAAGTACAGATGAACGTGGCAATCTGCTCTTCAACGCAACCGGCAGTGCAACGCGGGCCGGTACTACAACCCGGACCTCATCCCTGTACGCCGGGGGTGTTCTGGGCCTGAATTTATCAGGAAACAGTTCTTCGGTTCGCGATAAACTGGGTGTCTGGGACGGAGGGCGGCCGCGTTTGAGCCACGTTGAACTGGCCGGTCGGGTTACGCAGATTGACAACGTAACGGCCATTTCCAACCACCCGACGCACGTTGCCGGCATCCTGGTGGGGGCGGGCGTCAACGAAAGAGCGCGGGGAATGGCCTACGGCGCCAATCTAAAAGCGTATGACTTCGACAACGATGATGCCGAAGTCGCTGCGGCTGCGCCCAACCTGCTGGTTTCCAATCACTCTTACAACATCCAGGCGGGTTGGATCTTTAATCCGGATCGGGATAGTGAGTCCAAATGGGAATGGTGGGGCGATACCACCATCAGCATTACCGAAGATTATAAGTTCGGGATTTACAACGCGGGTGCCCGCGATTGGGACCGCATCGCCGTGGCGGCTCCCTATTACCTGCACGTCAAATCGGCGGGCAACACGCACGGACAGAACGGCCCCGGAGCGGGGGTTGCCTACTGGCTGGGGGCCAGCAATACCCTGAGCCGGACAGCCCGCGACGATCAGAGCAGCTACGATCAGATTTCGACCGATAGCAACGCCAAGAATATCTTGTCGGTCGGAGCCGTCAGCAGCATACCGCTCGAATACACGCAACCCTCGGACGCACGGCTGGCGAGCTTCAGTTCCTGGGGGCCCACCGACGATGGCCGCATCAAACCGGATTTGGTCGGCGTCGGTGTCAGCGTCTTATCGTCGGGTTCAGCCGGTGACAACGCCTATGCAACCCTTTCGGGCACGTCAATGGCGGCTCCCAATGTAACTGGCTCCCTGCTGCTGTTGCAGGAATATTACGCCCAGCTACACAACGGGCAGTTCATGCGGTCGTCGACCCTGAGAGGTCTGGCGCTGCACACAACGGACGAAGCCGGTGATGCTCCCGGTCCCGATTACCGCTTCGGCTGGGGTTTACTAAATACCGAAAAGGCCGCCCGCGTGATTGGCAACATGGACAAGAACCATCAGCTGGAGGAACGCGCGCTAAACCAGGGCGAAAAGCAAACCGTGCAGTTCGTGGCCTCGGGCCGGGGCCCGCTGGTCGTCACCATCTGCTGGACCGATCCGGAAGGCACGGCTTTATCCGCCACAACCGCAAACCTTAACAACCGCACTCCGCGCCTGGTGAATGATCTGGACATCCGGCTAGCCAACGGTACTGCATCCTGGCAACCCTGGGTGCTCGACCCCAACCACCCCGCCAACCCGGCTACCACGGGCGACAACATTCGGGACAACGTTGAACAGATTCTGGTGGCCGACGCCATTCCCGGAAAAACGTATACGCTGACCATTTCCCATAAAAAAACGCTCAAAAACGGGAAGCAGGATTTTGCCCTGATCATCAGCGGAGTGGGCGGAACCCCGTATTGTACATCGGCGGCCACCTCGGCGGGTTCGGCCAACATCGACCGGGTTCAGTTTGGAGGTATTGACCAGGCCGGTCAAAGCGGCTGTCAAACCTACACCGATTTCACCAACGCGGTCACGGCGGTGTCGGTGAACCAGACTGTGCCGTTGCGGATCACGATTGGTAGCTGTAACGGGAACCGCCCGACCATCACGAAAGCTTTCATCGACTGGAACCTTGATGGTGATTTTGACGACGCCAACGAACTGGTTGCCACGTCGGGCGCGCTGACGACCCCGGCAACATTCTCCGCCAACGTAACCGTACCCGGCGGCCTGATCAGCGGTCAGACCACCCGGCTCCGGATTGTAACCGTCGAAACGAAAGATGCGGGAACGGTATTGGCTTGCGGGACGTATGCGCAGGGAGAAACCCAGGATTATCGGGTCAGCTTTGAAAGGCCGCACAACGACGTGGGCATCAGTGCACTGGTAACGCCCCAGAACGATTTTTGCAGCCAGTCGCAGCTCGAGGTGGCCGTAACAATCCGCAATTACGGTTCGGACGAACAGCGGCATGTTCCCGTTACTGTGCTGGTCATCGCGCCTTCCGGAACAACAGTCGCCAGTCTGCGGGACACGCTCCATGCTCCACTCGGTCCCTTTAAGGAAGCGCAGTTGCTGCTCCAGGGACCGGCCGATTTGAAGGCCGCAACGTCCTACCGATTCGTGATTCAAACCCAACTCGCAACCGATCAGAACACGGCCAATAACGAATTAATCAGCATCCTGACGACGGCCGTAGCTCCCGCCGATCAGGGGAATTTTTCGGTTTCAACCTGCGACAACAACACGGTTTCCCTGCGCAATACGGGCAGCGGCACGGCGTTCTGGTACGATTCGCCAACGGGCGGAAAACTGATTGGCGCCGGAAACCAGACGACGGCGTTCGGCCGACCGGCTAACGGTATTTATTACGCAGCCCTGAACCAGTTTACTGGTATTGTCGGGCCAACCAGCAAACGCGCTTTTGGGGGTGGCACCTACTCGGGCAATTTTGGCCCTCAGCCTTTGATTTCGACGCGGGTGCCCCTGGTGCTGGAAAGCGCCCGGCTTTACATCGGCAGTGCCGGCCGGGTTATTTTTACCGTTCAGAAACTGGATGGTTCGACCGTTTCGAGCGTTGCCCTTGACGTAACACCCACCCGTGACCCTACTACGCCCGTTGGAACGCCCCCGTCCGGGCAGCAGTCCGACGATCCGAATGATCCGGGAGCCGAATACCTTTTAAATTTATCAATTCCCGAACCGGGTACTTACAAGATCGCCATCGATTACGAAGATGGCGCCACTATTTTCCGGAGCAACGTTGGTGTAACGGGTTTTCCGTTTGAGATTCCCGGCGTTGTTAGCCTGACAGGATCGCTGTATAACGCCGACACGCTGACCGATGCCTACTATTATTTGTACGATTTGCGGGTCATTGCTACGGACTGTCCGGTAGCGGAGCGAGTGGCAGTTACCGCCAGGACGGGCACCGAAGCCGCAGCCATGATCACACCCGACAGTCCGACGACCATTTGCCGGGGTAGTTCGCTCGTCTTGCGCGCGTCGGAAATGACCGGCTATACCTACCAATGGTTTCGGGATGGAAAGGCGGTTCCGGAGGCAACTTCCTCCACGTTGACGGTCTCTGCTCCTGGGTCATATAGCGTCCGGGTGGCGGGTGAGTGTCCACCCGTAACATCTGCGGCAGTCGTTGTCACCGTCAAAGAACCGCAGGCACCGACCATTTCCCGCGACGGTAATACGCTCTATTCCAGCGTAGCCACGGGCAATCAGTGGCTCCTGAACGGTAGTCCGATTGCCGGTGCCACACAACAATCATTTACCGCCCGGCAATCGGGGCGTTATTCCGTGCGGGCCAGCGCCAACGGGTGTGGTGAACTGGTGTCGGCAGAAATCCGGCTGGATGTCATTACGGCAATCAATACGTCCGTTGCTCCGACTCCAAGCTTTCGGATTTCACCGAATCCGGCTTCTCACGAAATCACCATCGAATTTATCCCGGTTTCGGCCACTGGCCGGTCATACCGCAGTATTCTGGTGGATGCGCGCGGCCGGGTGTTGCGCGCAACGGTATTAAACCAGACGGCAACCGACTATTCCGGCGTGCTGGATGTTTCGACCTTACCGGCCGGGCTATTTTTTGTCCTGATCCAGGACGAGCAGGGACGAACTGTTCGGCGTGGTAAAGTAATCAAACCGTAAGGCTGCTCCTGACTGATACGGTAAATAAAAAGTCAGTGAACAGGCTTACCAAATCCCCGGCAATTGAATACCTTCGTTCATCGCAGGCCGGAGCTCTAAAGCCCTGATCAGTAGCGCCATTCGTTTTTCACCATCTCTACAGCTACACGTATGAACGAGCGTTTTTCACGTCGTAACTTCCTGAACGACGGGCTTGCGGCCGCCGTTGGCCTAACGTTACCGGGGCTGTCTCCCCAATCGGCTTCGGCTCGCGCTTCTGCGCCGGAAGAGAGTTTACTCGTTATCGGCCCCCTGAAGGGGTATACCCCGCAAATTGGGACCCTGGTCTCAATGCTGAATTACAACCGGGATACCATTATTCGTTCCGTTAAAAATCTGACGATGGCCCAACTCGACTTTCTCTTCGACGCCAACGCCAACACCATCGGAGGGTTGCTGCTGCACCTGGCTGCCGTGGATAAATTCTACCAGATCAACACCTTTGAAGGGCGGCAGGATTTTAACGAAGAAGAAAAGAAAGAGTGGGGAGCCGCCATGGAACTGGGCGATGCCGGGCGGAAAGAAATCAAAGGCCAGGAGGTTGCTTATTACCTGGATAAACTGGCGGCTGTACGGGAAAAGACCCTGGCGGAGCTGAAGAAGAAAGATGATAAATGGTTGCTGGCCGTTGATCCGGTCTGGAGCAAGCAAATGAAGGAATCCATTAATACCTACTGGAAGTGGTTTCATGTCTGTGAGCACGAATCCAACCACCGCGGTCAAATTACCTGGCTGAAAAGCCGTTTACCAGGCGCCAAGCCCGCAAAAGACTAAACTTCTAGCGGGCGGTAAAACGCCTTGCTCCGTTTCGATGCCATAAAAAAATTTGGCGGTTCTACTTCACGCCCTTCCTTCCAAACCGTACTTTCCGCCAGTGCTGGAAGTCGGCAAAAGGGCAAAGCCATTCCAGCCACAGGGTAATTTGTCCATTCTGCCCTCCTATGTTACTATAAGCGTCACTTTATTTAATTTAAAGTAAAATGCTGAGTAACGAATTCTGTTTGCGAGGCTGACTAGGCTTTTGGCCACCCAAAAAATGCCTCTGGAAGCATCTAGTAACTTTTCTGTGATTTTTTTTAACTATTTCATCTTTTTAATCGGCATAATTTTTGTTTTTGTTGGTGTGATAAAGTATTTTTCAAACTGGTTGTGAGGTAGTTATACCAGAAGCCATTTATCAGACAGCCTTCTAAACCCTATACCAACGTGTACGAAGACATCGCCCAATGCCTCATGGATCATGCCCAGCGGCTTTCATCCAGTAATTCCACCGAAAAGCAGTCGTACTCCCGTCGTCATTTTGACTGGATTGCCCTGACTGCCCGTGCTTTTTTTGGCAAACATCCCGGTTTATTGACCGACGAGGGGCTCGAAATCCTGGCCCTCGGTGAAGCTTCCAGGAAAATTGAGCTATTTGGGCATATCAAAGAGTTTTACCCCTTGATTGAGGCACTGGAAGGGTATTGCGATTTTCTTCAGGCCAAGCCGAAAAGAGAACCTTTGTTTGGATTTATGCGCGGCTTAATTAGATGGAAGAGCCCTCAGATAGCACCAAACATATCATACAAACCTGCACCGGTTAACAACTAGAAAAATTTGATTGCAAGTGCATCTGGTATGTAATACGAATGCCCACTCGGTATGGTACCGAGTGGGCATTCGTATTATAAAAATCGGGATTACCCCTGATTAACGGCGCTGGGGTTCATGTACACGACTTCCCACAGGTGACCGTCCAGATCCTGAAAACCGTGTCCGTACATAAAGCCCTGGTCCTGCTTCTCGTTCGGGGTGGTTCCACCGGCCGCTACGGCTTTGCTGACCAGTGCATCGACCGCTTCGCGGCTGTCGGCTGAAAGGCAAACAATGACTTCGGTCGTTTTGGTGGCATCCGCAACTTCTTTTTTGGTAAACGTCCTGAAAAATGGCTCTACCAGCAGCATCACGTAAATGGTGTCACTGATCACCATGCAGGTAGCATTCTCGTCCGTGAATTGCGGATTAAACGTGTAACCAAGTTGGGTAAAAAACTCGATGGATTTGTTCAGGTCTTTAACGGGCAGATTTACAAAAATTTGCGTTGCCATACGTATTTGTGTTTAGTTTACCTGACAAAGGTAAGTAGCCCTCCAGACAAGCAGCGGGGGCGAATCCGCCAATTTCAGGGGTGTTTGCGACAATCTGGCAACCCGGCCTCAGACACACAAAATCGGGGAGAAAACGGTAACTTGCGGCCAAACACGAACTTTGAACCGGGCCCGAAAGCCCGCCCGACCAACCTGTCTACTTATGGAGTTTTCTGCCCAGTACTGGATCGACGCGTACCGAATGGAGGCCCATCCCGAGGGCGGTTTTTTCGTTGAAACCTACCGGGCTACCGAAAAAATACCGCATCAGGCGCTCCCCAGTCGATTTTCCGGTGACCGCAACTTCAGCACCGGCATTTATTTTCTACTGGAAAGCCACCACTTCTCCGCCCTGCACCGCATTCAGGCCGACGAAGTATGGCATTTTTACGCCGGCGGTCCGCTGAACGTCTACGTGATTCATCCGACGGGCAATCTGGAAGTTATTCGACTGGGCAACAACCCGGAGCGGGGCGAGGTGTTTCAGGCGGTGGTGCCGGCCGGTTGCTGGTTTGGTTCAAAACCGGCCGACGGAACCGCTTACTCGCTGGTGGGGTGCACGGTGGCACCGGGATTTGATTTTGCAGATTTTGAACTGGCCGGGCGGGCGGATTTACTAAATCAGTATCCGCAACACCGTGACGTTATCGAATTGCTCACCCCCGGCCGCTGAACGGTTTTACTGAAACTTCACATCCCCAAATTTCGAGATGACCCGTACTTTGGTGGCTGTTCCTTTGCCCACTTTCCCGCTGTATTGCTTGGTCAGTTTCGGCCCCCGGTGGTCGTCTTCGTCGGGCTGGGCACTCATCATGATCCGCCCGTCGGATGGGTATTTAAAACCGCCGTAGCTAACCGTTACATCAAAGTTGTAGTCGTTGGCATTGGCCATCGGTAAAACTACGGACGAATAGTTGGCCTGAATATCAATGTTATCCACCGACTTGTTTAGCTGGTCAATCCTGAAACCGCCCGAAAAATCCAGTTTTACGTTGCATGACTGCTTCACGGTTCCAATTTTGGCGCCCGAATACCCGATTTTGCCATCCAGCCGACTCACTTCTCCAATCCAGAGTCCGCCAAACTGGTTATTCAGGCTGATGTTATTGGCTTTCTCCAACTGCAGCTTGGCGTACTGAATGTTGAGCTTGCCGTTTTCCATGGCCTGAATGTCGGCTTTCCCAAACCGTACATCCACATCCACGTGACTGCCGTTTAGTTCGGTCGTCGAGAAATTACCGTACTGCTGGTTGATGGTCAACGGTGCGCTGAACGTCGGGATGTTGGTGTTCCCGAAGGAGTTCTTCACCACCAGCGCGTTTGTTTTCGGCATCGAAACCTGATAGTCAATCTGTACCCCGTTTCGCTCACCGTCCTTGTTGCGGTTCATCGTCCAGGAGCCGCCCGAGCCGTTTTTATCAATCGATGTTTTCAGGCTAATCTGGTCGCCGTTGCGTCGCTCGACAATTTCAACCGCATCCAGAAACCGCTGTACCCGATCCTCGGAGCTGGCGTTTGCTTTGATGATTATTTCAACCCGGATTTCGTCCCGGTTCCATAAATTAATGTTGACGTTGCCAAACTGGTTTTCAATCATCAATTGATCTTTGGCGGTTACGTCGTACACTTTCACGATCGTTTTCCGTCGCTCGCTCAGGTTATCAGCCCGCGCAAAGCCGACCAACAAAAGGCTGGCAAACAGAAAACTAAACAGGATTTTTATTGGGTTCATGGTTTTGTTGCTTAATGCGTTGGATAATCATCAACTGCTGGTTGAGCAAGTCGATCTGGGTGCGCAGGTTTTCGACCATCGCCTGAATCATGATTTCCTGATTGGGCGTTTTGGGTAACTCCTGCTTTAATTTTTGGTACGTTTTTTCCAGCCGGTCCAGATCAGCCGCAAACTGCTGGTACAAAGCTGGGTCACTTTCCAAAACGGTTTTGAGTTCCGTCCGTTTGTCTTCAATCAGACGGGTGTATTGGGTTACGGTGCGGGCGTACGTAGGACTTAATGCTACTATTTCCGGTTGTTCGGTAACGCCGTACCGGGTATTGAAATACCAGAAGCTGCCCAAACCGATCACCAGTGCGATGGACGCGGCCATCTGCCAGACCATACGGCGTCCCATCCAGGACGGGGCGGTCAACCCCATCCACAGCGGACGTTCTTTGTGTCCGAGCTCTTTCTCCAAATCTTTCCACAAGTCCGCCCGCGGCTCAAATACATCGAAATCTTCCCGGTTATCCCGGACAAATCGTTCTAATCTGTCTTTCATCATAATTCATTGAGTGAATGGCCGAATGAGTGAATGACCGGGCTGCCGGTGCGGTGAATAGCTCCGCAAAGAATTAAAAACCAGCAACACTCTTCTGTCATTCTCACCTTCCATCATTCTTAAACCTATTTCAACAACTCCAAAAGCCGTTTTTTTGCCCGCATGTACTGGGTTCGGGAGGTGGTTTCGCTGATGTTCAGTACGGCCCCGATTTCCTCATGATCGTAACCTTCAAACAAATACAGCGACAGCACCACGCGGTACCCTTCCGGCAGTTCCTGCATGGCCCGGCGTACCCGGTCCACTTCCAGTTGAACACCTTCTTCGTCGAACGGTTCGGTATCAGCCACATCCAAACCGTCGTCTTCGCCCAGCCGCTGGCCGTCCAGATCAATCCACTGCAAACCGGCACGGCTTTTTCGGCTCCTCAGGTGATTGATCGACCGGTTAATTACAATCTGTTTGAGCCATGCACCAAACGTCGATTGATTCCGGAACGAATGAAGATTATTGAACGCGTCTAAAAAGGCTTCCTGCAACACATCCTCAGCCTCACCTACGTGATTGAGGATGCGTAAACAGACGTTAAACATGGCTTTCGAATAGTGCTTGTACAGTTCGTACTGCGCACGTCTTTCGCCCTGTTTACACCTTTCTACGAGTTCGACATGTCGGTCTATATACAACTTTGTTTCCAAGCAGACTGAGGAACGGATGCGGCTGATTTTCTTTCTAATGACACCACGCGTTGTACCAACGTTGCACCGGAGATTTATTTTTTTTCAGTAGGCTGTACTAAAACGGGTAATACGCCGTTTCGAAAAGCTTCATATGATGTAAATTTTTTCCCGGGCTGGGCAACCCGACTGACCCATTCCGCATTCTACGCCCAGACAACCACCCGAAGCCCGTGACGCTTGAAGCCATTTTCTACGCCTGCCAGCAGGAAAACCGCCAGGGTCAGAAGGCTTTATACGATCGGTACGCATCGCGTATGTACCGGCTGTGCGTGCGGTATCTGCGCGACACCGCCGAAGCTGAAGACGTGATGATGGAAGCGTTCATGCATGTTTTCGAGGGTATCGGAAAGCTGTCGTATCAGGGCGAGCGGCCATTCGAAGCCTGGCTGAAGCGGATTTTCATCAACCAGTCGCTGATGCACCTTCGGCAGCGCAAAGTGTTCTGGATGACGCTTGACCACGAATCGGCGGACCTCAGCAATCCGCTTCAGGCCGATGATGAGCTGTCGGCGCAACAACTGCTGCAGTTGCTGTTTGAGTTGCCCGACGGTTACCGGACGGTTTTTAACCTCTACGCCGTTGAAGGGTATTCGCACCAGGAAATTGGCGCGCTGCTGGGCATCAGCGAAAGTACGTCGAAGTCGCAGTTGCACAAAGCCCGGAGGGCCTTGCAGGAATTGGTAAAAAAAAGTGAAAACGGGGCAAAATCATGAGCGAAAACGAACTGGATGATCGCTACCGGGAGGGGTTGGACCGGCTCTCCGACGACGACCTGCCGTGGGATAAAACACCGACCTGGGAACAGCTTGATCAGGCGCTGAACCAGCGAAATCGTCGCCGGACGCGGGGCCTCTGGTGGCGAATTGCCGCCGGACTCACCTTGGCTATCGGTCTGGGCTGGCTGGCCTTTCGGGGTATGAATCAGCCGGAAACGCGGATTCAGACGGCAACGGTCCGGAGAACCCAGGCACCGGCATCCACGGCTCCCAAGACCGCGGAAGAGAACAGGGGGCAAACCGATCCGGAAAAAACCTCCAAACCGTCAATTGCCCGGGCTGCAAAACCGTTCAGAGGATTATCGGCACCCGGCAAACCACCCCGCACTTTACCAGAACCCACCGTTACCAACGAGGCAGAACCCTTGCTGGTGACCGAAACAGCCGCCATTACCCCGGAATTGCTCTCGGCAACCGAAGTAAAGTCCCGTACTGTCTCGGCGGCTCAACCGGCTCCGATTCGGCGGGCTATTGAATCCATCCGTCCGGTGAAAACCGATCCTGAGCCGACCGAAGAACTCATCATGCCACCTAAAAAGCGGTTTCAATTGCCCATTGCCCTGGCTCCGCACCTAACCCGACCAACGGCTACGGCTTCCCTTCCGACTAATTCACGCGAAAAAGCCCCTGTTCAACTTCAAATTTCTCTATAACGCATTCTCATGAAGACGAAACTTTTCCTCCTGGCACTGGTCTGCGGCCTTTGCACACGCCTTTACGCCCAAACACCAGCAACCCGGCCCGACACCGTTCTGATCCGGGAGTTTAAAGAACTAAAAGCCGGTCCTAAGATATACGCCATCGGCCCCCGTCTGAGCAGCCTGACCGACGCCGAAAAGCAGAAGCTATTTGGGTACGTTCGGGAGACCAACCTTCGGGAGAACTATTCGGGAGGGCGCAACCCGCTGGCCTACAATTGGGAGCGTGGTTTGCAGGGCAACCAGGTTTTTTTTCGGGTCAACAACCTCGACTCCCTGCGCCGAATCAATTTTACATACCCCCTGCCGTTGACGGAATTTGTGTCTACCAAACGGACGTATAAAGTTGCCGCTCAACTGGCCTGTGAGTTCGGGGCTGGGCTGGTCCGGAACACGTTCGCTCCGACGCTGGACGCCAGCATCCGGTTTGGCTTCCGCAACGAAAGAAACGACAACGTTGAACGGCGGCTCTGGCTGGGCTATACTCCGTATTATTTCTTCGAACGCACGGACAAAGGCTTCGCCATGAACGCAAACGGTTTTGCCTACGTAGCGTTCGGCGAAAATGTGCGGGAGCGGATCGGCGGGCGTCAGGAAGCAACGTCCTTCGGACCCAGCAATTTCAAGGTGGGGGTTGGTTATCTGGTCCACCGGAAGGGGGATATTTTTACCGGAACCACCATGAAGCTGCTTATTTCCAGTGTGATACACGAGCGCATGACCGTCCAGCCGGAAATTATTTTTACGAACAATTTCAAGCAGATTTTCCCGGGCCTGACCGTTCGGTTCTAACGCAAAAAACCGGCTCTTGCAAGAGCCGGTTTTTTGCGCTTCAAGAAGACAGTATGTTTAGATTTCCAGAATTACCTTTTCAATCATGTCGCAGGCTTCGTGCATTTGTTCTTCGGTAATGATCAGCGGAGGAGCAAACCGGATTTTGTCGCCGTGGGTCGGTTTGCACAGCAAGCCCAGGTCTTTGAGTCGCAGGCAAATTTCCCAGGCCGTTTTTTCGCCGTAAGCCGGACGTTCACCCACAACAATGGCGTTCAGCAATCCTTTTCCGCGCACCAGCTTGACCATATCGGTTTTCTGAATCAGGGCGTTCATGCGCTGGCGAAAAAGTTGGCCCATCGCTTCGGCATTGTCGGCCAGTTTCTCGTCTTCCACTACGCGCAGGGCGGCCATCGTAACGGCACACGCCAGCGGGTTGCCGCCGTAGGTAGAGCCGTGTTCGCCCGGTCGGATGGTGAGCATCACTTCGTCGTTGGCCAGCACCGCAGAAACCGGCATAACGCCACCAGAAAGTGCTTTTCCGAGAACGAGCAAGTCCGGTTTCACGTCTTCATGGTCGCAGGCCAGTCGTTTGCCGGTCCGCCCGATTCCGGTCTGTACCTCGTCGGCAATGAAGAGCACGTTGTATTTCGTACACAATTCCCGCACGCCTTTCAAGTAGCCTTCGTCGGGCACCACAACGCCCGCTTCGCCCTGAATCGGTTCGACCATAAAACCGGCGATGTTTGGTTCTTTCCGGAAAATCGCTTCCAGGGCGTTCAGGTCGTTGTAAGGAATGAGCAGATAACCCGGCAGCAGCGGGCCGTAGTCGTTGGTACTTTCCGGATCGGTGGAAGACGAAATAGCCGCCAGGGTCCGGCCCCAGAAATTACCGGTGGCATACACGGTTTTGGCCTGGTTCTGCGGAATGCCTTTTACCTTGTAAGCCCATTTGCGGGTTAGTTTCAGGGCGGTTTCTCCCCCTTCTGCACCCGAGTTCATCATCAGCGCTTTATCGTAGCCGAAATACTCACAGAGGTATTTTTCGCACTGCCCCAGCAAATCGGTATGAAAAGCGCGCGAGGTCAGCGTCAGGCGCTGGGCCTGCTCGATGAGCGCACTGATGATACGCGGGTGGCAATGCCCCTGACTAACAGCGCTATAAGCCGACAGAAAATCGAAATATTTTTTTCCTTCTACATCCCACAGGAAGATGCCTTCTCCGCGGTTGAGCACCACCGGTACCGGTTTATAGTTATGCGCGCCATATTGCCATTCCAGATCAATAGCCTGCTGAGTCGCCGTGACCGTTGGTAGAGTTTCCATCGTCGTAAGGGAAGTAAGTGGGTAAAATGCGGACTGCTGCGTAATTTTCGGGCTGAGCCTGCACGGAATTAAATTCAAAAATACAATTCCTTGCTCAGTCAGACAAACTATGCTGAATCCCAATTCTCCAAAGCCCCGGGTCGATGGCCTGGCCGATGAAGATTATTACTTTAATGAACAGGGCTACCTGGTCTTCACGGCCGCCTACCACCTGAAGCGTGGTTACTGTTGCAAAAACGGCTGTAAGCATTGCCCCTGGAAAAAATTGAAGCCTTGAAAAGGTGTGCGTAAAAAGGGGGCAACCTGAGCGGTTGTGCGTTAAAAAGCGCTGTTTTATCGGATGCGGCCGCTAACTCTTCACGCTTAACTCTTAATTTTTAACCCCTTAGACTTGGATATTTGACAAAAAGTTGGCAGTTTTGCAGGCTCATTCAGAAAAAGGTATTGTCATGGCACGAGTTTGTCAAATTACAGGAAAACGGACGCGGGTTGGTAATAACGTATCACACGCTAACAATAGAACAAAGCGCAAGTTTTTCCCCAACCTGCAGAAGAAACGTTTCTTCCTGGAGTCGCAGGGTGCATGGGTTACACTGAAGGTTGCTACTTCGGCCATGCGGACGATTAACAAAAAAGGTTTGGAAGCTGTCCTGAAAGACGCTCACCAAAAAGGTACGCTGTCGGTTTAACCAATCAACGGTATCCGAAAATTTATGGGCGCGGACTCGGTCCGTCGCCTTTTTGTTGTATAACGCGAAACGTAGCCAACCACTATTGTTGTTGTTGGCTACGTTTCGCGTTTTTAATTACGACGCTAAATCATGCGTTTCAGGGCAAACTGCGCGAAAACAATCGCGCCGTTGCGCCGGACCAGGATGTTGATTTCTTTGCCTTCCCCCTTCTGCAGCATCTTGTAAATGTCGCTCACATTGAGATCTCCGGCGGGCGTATTGTTGATGTACAGAACTTCGTCCCCATCCTTCAAACCCGATCGGTCGGCGGGCGAGTTCTCGATTACTTTCTCGATGTAGTAATTCCGGTAATTGTTGCCCCGGGCCTTTAGCTCAAGGCCGCTCATGTCATGCTCAAACGACTGCTTCAGGATCCGTTTCACCGGTTTCAGCACCATGTATTTATCGTGGTAATTAAACGTCACCTTAAACCGGCGTAAAATTTCACAACCCAGATTACCGTTTCGCTCGGCGGGATGTTCGGCTAGCTTGAAGCCAAAAGAGGTACTGTCGGGGAACGATGCGACGACGTTCGCCATTTCGAAACTTCCCAGCCGAATTTTCTCGATCCGCCCCAGGCTACCGTTGATAACCCCGCTCAGCCCCCGGCCTAGCTGCGCCCGGATTACTTTATCGGGCAGCCGGATGTCATCCCCGTTGCTGCGGTTAATCAGCAGAGCGTGGCCCGCGCCGGTGTCGATCACCACCCGAATGGGCAGCGTTTTTCCACCTTCGAGTAAGGCCATCACATCCGTGTACGGTTTTGTATCCTGAATCGCAATTGGGTAGCGCGAACCGTGTGACCGGCGATACCGGTAGTTTTTGGGATTATTCAGCACCAGTTCACGGCGCTGGAAGTCGATAGTCACCACGAAATTGCTGAAAACATCGTAGCCAAAAATCCCGTGAACGGGAACACCCACGTATTCCGAAAGGTGCAGAATATCATCGTCGAGCACGACAATGTTCTGGTGGGTAGCTTGCATCTGCCCCATTCGCAGTTGGTTGTCGATTGCGACGGAAGCCATCAGTTGCCCGCCTTCGCCCGCGCCGGAAAGCTTTACTTTTCGGGTAAAACGCAGCGGTTGCCGCCGAACGGCCGCCGGATCCGTGATAATTACCGAGCTGACGCCGGTATCCAGAATAAAATGCAGCGTATCCGAATTGTTGATTCGAACCGGGACGATAATCAGATTGGAGTGGAGCTGGAATGGAATTCGGGCCTGTTTGCGGTTATTAGCGATAAAATAACCGTATTTATCCGCGTTATTCTGCTCGTCATCGCCTGCCCGGGCTCCTTGCCAGCAAAGCAGCATTCCGAAGAATATGACCAACGGTTTCATTGTACATGTGCCTTATAAGTACGTAGGAAAGTTACAAATATTTTGTCTAATAACACAATTTCCTGAGAAACGTTGCCTGCCAATCCGGATACTTTTTCTCCGGATGAGAAATGCTGTTGAAAAACCGCTAATTTCGCCCCGCGAGTGGTTGAACAAGAAAGTGCAGAGGAAGGTTTTGCGGTTCAATCCATTTGTATTCTATTCGTAATCAGGGTTTAAACATAAATAGCTTACTAATGCGGAAAAAGATTGTTGCCGGAAACTGGAAAATGAACAAGACGCTCGACGAAGCTGTCGCACTGGTGTCGGAAGTGGTCAATATGATCAAGGACGAAGTAACAAGTGATGTACAGGTGGTCTTGTGTCCGCCAGCCCTGTATCTGACGACGCTCAAGCCGTATCTGGAAGGGCAGTCGCGGATCGCGCTGGGTGCCCAGAACTGCCACGAAAAGGCTTCCGGAGCGTATACCGGCGAAATTTCAGCTCCGATGCTGAAGTCCATTAACGTATCCCACGTCATTCTGGGGCACAGCGAACGGCGGCAGTATTTTGGCGAAACCAACGCCCAGCTGGCCGCAAAAGTAGACAGCGCCCTAGCCAGCGGTCTGACGCCCATTTTTTGCTGCGGTGAGTCGCTAGAACAACGCGAGAGCGAAGTTCACCTGGATTTTGTCCGGACGCAGCTTACCGAAAGCTTGTTTCACCTGTCACCGGAGCAGTTTGCCAATATCGTTATCGCTTACGAACCCATCTGGGCCATCGGTACAGGCTTGACGGCCACCTCGGCGCAGGCCCAAGAAATGCACGAGATTTTGCGTCAGCACATTGCCAGCCACTATGGACAGGAAGTAGCTGACAACACGTCAATTCTGTACGGCGGCAGCGCTAACGAGAAAAATGCGGAAGAACTCTTCGCCCAACCGGACGTCGACGGCGGTCTCATCGGCGGTGCATCCCTGAAATCCCGGGAATTCACGATCGTGGTGAAAGCGAACAAATAGAGTTAAAAATTAAAAGTTAAAAATTAAAAGTTAAAAATTAAAAGTGGAATGGCGCATTCTTTTGGCTGACGCTCACCTATTTTTAATTCTTAACTTTTAATTTTTAATTATCATTTCCTCCATTTCCAGACAGAGAAGCCCAGCCAGACAATGGAGCTGCGGTTGTCCCCCTTCTTGCTGAAAAGCCGTCCCATGTCGCTGAAACCGAGGGTAAGTGGTCCCAGGCGGCTCGACATCCCGACGGCCACCCGATTGGAACCGATTATGGAGATGGGTAGGCCAAATTCCACATCTTCGTCTTCAAACCGGGGAGTGAAGATCAGCATGTTTGGCATCCGTACCGAAGCGCCGGAGGTCAGGTTGTTCATCAGCAACCCGTTGATGTAAAAACCCCGGGCCAGCCGCATGTCGGCTTCCAGGTGAATCATCCGGGGGAGCGCCACCCGGCCCGGTTCGTAAGCCTGCGGGCTGCCGCTGGATTCTGCCGTTAGGAAATCCGTGGGGGCGTTACCGAATTTCTCCAGGTCTTCCTGTCCTTCGAATGTCAGTCGACCGCTGCCCGCGACGGTTTGCCCCGCCGGGTAGCTGATGCTTCCGCCGTTCATCAAAGCCGCCGAAAGCCGCAGCCAGTAGGCCGGACGCGGGTCTTTCATGGGCGTTTCGGAGTTGTAACCCCGCCCGGTTGTGCGTTTGCCGATCTCGTAAGTCGCTCCGAAATCATACCCCCAGCCGCTGCCGTACGCGCTGGAAAATACTGACCCCAGACTGAAGTCTTTGCGGGACGTGGTTTGGCCCAGGCTGTAGTTCAGGTTTGTAATGTCCAGGGTTTTATCAATTTCGCCGTTATTCTGGATGATGGCGTAGTTGCCCCGGGCGTTCAGGTAGCTCAACTGCGCTCCCACAATCCGGCGCACCGTGGCCCCAATTTTCAGCCGGTGCCATTTCCCGTCGAAAACCTGCAACCCGTACGTCAGGCCAATTTCGCCGTAGCTGTTGTGGGCTAAGCCAAAATCAAAGTCGCCCGAAGAAGGCTGTAGATTGCGGTAAAAAAGGCGGTTGCGGTACGCTTCGGTTAGGTTTTCCGGTAAAGCCGACCCGTAGAGGTAACTCCGCATCCGCGTGTGCAGCGCCAGCGTCTGGTTGCCATCCACGTTGAACAGCAGAGACGGCCCCAGGATCTCGGAATACGAGGTTGTTCTGGGCGCATCGGTTATCGAGCCAAGCGTCCGGAGGGGCATACTCAATGACGTACTGTAGGGAAGCTGGATGGTTTGGAACAGCCCCCTTGCTATGTACTTGGTGTATAAAGAATTGACGGAAGAAGTACCGTTGACGGCAACGAGTTGAAATTTGTACCGCGACCCGGCGATTGAGGAAGGATTCTGGAGCATTCGGTAAATGCCGCCGTAATTGCTACTCACCAAACCCGGCTGATACTGCGCCGAAGCCGTAGAGCCCGCTCCTACCAAAGCCGCCAGGAGTAGACGGGAAACAGAGTTTTTCATAAAAGCACTTATCGTTGATTCATTGTATTCATGGCATGCAGATTACCGGCGGCATCAATGCGAAGCTGCTCGTCGGCCAGCATAGACCGGATGACCTCGGCCAGCCGGTCGGTGTTCAGGTTGAGCTGATCGGCCAGTTGCCGGGGCGCCAAACCGTGTCCGCCCGCGGCATCAAGCTGCTGAACAATGCGCTGGCGGAGCCGGTCGGCATCCACCGAAGCCTGATGCTGGCTTAAGCAGTGGTCGCAAATACCGCAGGCATCGCCGGGTTCTTCCCCAAAATACGCCTGGATCATTCGCGTCCGGCACTGCACCGGGTTCTGCACGTAATCCACCATCGCCCGCACTTTCGCCAGATTCCGCTGCTTGCTGCGCTCCAGCTCCATCACGTTGATGGGCAGGTTGCGGGCGTCGAAACGGGGGGTCAGAAACGTCAATTGTGGTTTATCTTTTTGTTTTTCGTAAATCAGAATCGACCGCTCGGCCAGTTGTTCCAGCAGGGCGACGATTTCGTTCTCGGGCATCCGGGCGGCTTTCGCCATCGCACTTTCCGAAATGCTGATGAAGTTGGTAAACAACTCCCCGCCGTACATCCGCAGCAGCAGCTTCAGCATCAGATCATAATGTGGATTCATGACCTGAAACTCGTACAACGCCCGATTATCCACGGCCATGATGACCTTCGACGGACTGAAGTAGCCTTCGCTCAACTCAATGAACCCTTCCAGTTGCAATTGTTTCAAGGCGTAGTGCGTATCCGTTACCGGCAGTTGAAACGCCTGGCAAAAAGCCGTCAGGTCAAAGTCGAAATCAACAAACTCTCCCCCGCCCACCGCAATATTGGCGTAATTCGCCAGCGCCTGGTAGACGCGTTTGAGCATGTCGACCGGCGGATACTGCAAAATAATCCGCTGCTCGATGTCGCCCAGGTCTTTCTGGTTGTAGAGCAACACCGCATACGCCTTCTTCTCGTCGCGACCGGCCCGCCCGGCTTCCTGGTAATAGGCTTCCAGACTATCGGGCACATCGAGGTGAACGACGGTCCGCACATCCGGCTTATCGATGCCCATCCCGAAGGCGTTGGTGGCGACAATCACCCGAATCCGGTTATGAATCCAGGCATCCTGTTTGTCCGACCGCTGCTTGGCCGTCAGACCAGCGTGGTAGTAATCGGCGCGAATCCCCTGGTGATGCAGCCACTCAGCGATTTCCTGCGTTTGCCGCCGGCTCCGCACGTACACGATGGCCGAACCCGGCACGCCCTGCAACACTTTCAGCAAGCGGGCTTCCTTGTTCTCCTCGTAAAACGCGGAATACGACAAATTCTTGCGGGCAAACGTCTGCCGGAAAACCTGCGGCTCCGGCATTTCCAGCTTTTCGACAATGTCGCGCTGCACCTCGGGCGTGGCCGAAGCCGTCAGGGCCACCAGCGGAACGTTGGGCAGAAGTTTCCGAAACTCAGCGATTTGCAGGTAGGGTGGTCGGAAATCATAGCCCCAGGCCGAGATGCAGTGGGCTTCGTCGATGGCCAGCAAACCCACTTTCATTTGCTTGACCCGTTCGATCAGAATTTCCGTTTTGAGTCGTTCGGGCGATACGTAGAGGAAGCGAACGTTGCCGTAAATGCAGTTGTCAAGCGCCCGGTCGATTTCCCGCCAGTGCATACCGGAATAAATCGCAACGGCCGAAATGCCCCGTCGACGCAATTGCTCGACCTGGTCTTTCATAAGGGCAATCAGGGGCGTAACAACAAGGCAAACCCCACCGAGGGCCAGGGCCGGGAGCTGGAAGCACAGCGATTTGCCTCCCCCGGTGGGCAGCAACACGAGCGTATCCTGGCGGGTGAGTACGGAACTGATGATGTCCACCTGCAACGGCCGGAACGACTCGTATCCCCAGAATTGTTTCAGAATTTGGTGGATGGTCATAACCGACTGTAAAGATAAATCAATCCAAAAATAGTTTATGCTAGTAAGTAAACTTTCGCCGAATGATTGAAGCGGTTATCGGCAATCCATTTTCTCACAACTAATTCAGCAAACATGATCACAAAAGTCATAAAGACCGACGAAGAATGGCGGCAGCAACTGACGCCGGAACAATACCACGTAACGCGCCAGAAAGGCACCGAGCGGCCTTTCACGGGTGAATACTGCGAAAGCCACGACCCCGGCGTTTACCAGTGCGTCTGCTGCGGCACCGACCTGTTCGAATCCAAGCAGAAGTTTGAATCCGGCACCGGCTGGCCCAGTTTTACCGAACCGATTGATCAGGAACTGGTCCACCTCGAAAACGACTACAGCTACGGCATGTCGCGGGTTGAAGTGCTGTGTGCGGTTTGTGATGCCCACCTCGGTCACGTTTTCAACGATGGTCCTCCACCGACGGGTATGCGGTACTGCCTGAACTCGGTGGCGCTGAAGCTGAAGCGGGCGTAAAGGCTGAATCAAAAACCGCTCACGTCGGCTGATGTGAGCGGTTTTTGTGTTTTTGGTAACCATAAAAACCGTATTTTGGCGTATGCGATTCACCCTCTACGCCTTTTGTTTTTTGCTGCTCCTGACCAGTTGCGCAACCTACCGCCCTCTTCAGCGCCAACTCCGCCAGAACCCCCAACTGACCGATCACTTCACCGGCTTCGCCCTGTACGACTGGGAAAAGCAGAAAATGGTTGTGCAACACAACGCCGATCGGTATTTTACACCCGCTTCCAACACCAAGCTGTTCAGTTTTTACGCCGGACTGGTCACGCTCGGCGATTCGATTCCGGCGTTGCGGTACGTAACCCGCGCCGATTCGGTCATTTTCTGGGGAACCGGCAACCCCTTGCTGCTGAATCCGAATCTGCCCGACACAACGGTTTTGCCCTTTTTGCGCAACCGGCCCGAACGGCTCTTCTTTTCACCGACCAACTACAGCGGCCCCCGGTTCGGCCCCGGCTGGGCGTGGGATGACTACAACGATGATTACTCCGCTGAACTGGCTCCCTTACCGCTGTACGGCAATTTTGTTCGTTTCAGTTCACCCGACCGGGTGGCGCGTCTGGTGGTCGAGCCCCGGTTTTTTCAGGACAGCGTAACGGCCGTTTCGCTCCGACGGTATTCGCGCAACGTTCAGCGCAGCGAAATCGACAACCGGTTTGACCGGCCCGAGGTGGTTCGACCGTTCAGGCAGGACGTGCCCTTCCGCTGGTCACCGCAACTGGCCGCCCGTTTGCTGACCGACACACTCCACCGCGAGGTTGCGGTCGCCCCTATCCGGTTTGATCGCTCGGCCCAAACGCTCTACAGCCAGCCCGCCGATTCGCTTTACAAGCGGATGTTACAGGTCAGCGACAACACACTGGCCGAACACCTGATGCTGCTGTGCTCGTCGGTGCAGGATACGCTCAATGTTTCGGTTGGCATCCAGACCGTTCTGCAGAAACACTTGGCGGATTTACCGGATCAACCCATTTGGGTCGACGGTTCGGGCCTGTCGCGGTACAACCTGTTCACCCCGCGCTCAATTGTCGCTCTGCTGCAAAAAATCTATCAAACCGTCCCGCAACAGCGGCTTTTCAACCTGCTGGCGGTCGGCGGCTCCACCGGAACCATCCAACGCGTCTACCAAACCGACCGGCCGTTTGTGTTCGCCAAATCCGGTTCAATGACGGGTGTTTACAACTTAAGCGGTTACCTGATCACCAGAAAAGGCAAGCTCCTGTTGTTCAGCATGATGAATAATAACTTTGCCGGATCGGTGGCAGACATGCGCAGCCGAACGGCGGCTTTCCTGACCGATATTTACCGGCGGTATTGAATCCAGTTGCTCAAAAACTGCCTTTTCGTTCAAAAAATAGAGTTTTATGGATTGCTAACCGGCCGGCGAAACGCTACTTTTGTTGACATACTTTTACCCACCGTACCCTAAAGTACCCATGCAGGAGGATTTGAGTCTGGATCAATTGCGCCAGAAAATTTTACGCGTATCGGGCGCCGAACTGATCAAACTCCAGTCATTTCTGGAAAGTGAAATCCAGCGACGCAAACAAATTCTCGTTGAAATTCCGGACATGACGCTGGACCAGATACCGTTACGGGTACAAACGCGCACAACCTTCTACTCGGTGGTTCGGCGCCGGAAAGTCTGCAACCTGGCCGAAGTGGGGCAACTCACCCTGAGCGAAACGCTGGCCCTGCTGAAACCGGCGGACATGCAGAGCCTGAAGAGCCTGAACCAACGGTCGTACAACGAACTGATCATGGAGCTGGGCAAGCTGAACATTCCCCACGATTACATTGCACTCTGGGACCTGAAAATGATGGACGCCAAATCCAGAACCGCTACGCACAGCATCGGTTCCTCGGAATCGGTCAATAACTAACGACGAGTTGGTCTACTCGGAGGTCGCGGTGGGTTGGCGATCCAGTAGCCGTCGGTGGTAGTTGATTTGGCCCAGATGGTACGCCAGATGCGTCGTCAGGTGGGTCAGCAGGAATTCCGTCGTTGTTTTCTCGTCAAACACCAGCATCGGATAGTCCTCCCGAAGCTGTTCTTCACTCACTTTGTCCAGCGAACGCAGCACCACTTCCAGCGTTTCGTCAACTTTCCGAAGCAGTTCACTACGGGGAACATCCCGAAGCGAAAACTCGAGGTCGCGGTGCCGCACGTAGCCGCTATTTCCCAAAACCGCGCCAATGTAGGTATTCAGGTTACCCACCAGGTGTAGGCAGAGGTTTCCGGCCGGATTCGGGATTTCCTGGTCAACAACCCACAATTTTGTTTCGTCCTGATAAAGTTCGATTTCGCGTCGTAAGCGCCCGAGATCCCGGGCAAACAGGGATTTTAGTGTTTGTATCATGGAAACAGAACGGTGATTTTACCGATTCAGCCGCCTGACCAGCAGAAACAGGGGGTAGCTCAGGACAATAAACCCAACGGCATAGGCGCTGCTGGATGGATCGCTGTAGATGACCCCGGCTAGGAAAGCCAGGGAAATGATCATCATCAGCCAGGTCGCCACCGGATACCCCCACGCCAGAAAGGGGCGCGGCAGCTCCGGCGCCGTTTTCCGCAAACGGATCAGGGAAGCAAAGGCAGCCGCGTAGCAAAGAACAAAAAAGAAGGATGCAATATCCGACAACTTGCTGTAAGTGCCGGTCAGGATCATCAGGATGGACATACCGGCGGTCAGAAACATGGCGGGACCGGGCGTCCCCCCGGCATTGACGCGGGTGAAATACCGGGAAAACAACCCGTCGCGGCTGATGGCAAACAACACCCGCGGGTTGAACATGATCTGGGCGTTGATAATGCCCATAATCGAAATCATCAGCAGCAGGGTTACCACTTTGGCGCTGGCCGGACCGAACAGCACCTGGATGGCGTCGGCTGCGGGAAGCTTGGATTGAGCTAACCGGTCGATGGGCAGAACGTGGAACAGGGCCAGATTGACCAGCAGATAAATCCCGACGATCAGTAAAACCCCGATCATCATCGAGCGCGGCAGGTTTTTGTTGGGATTGACGTCTTCTTCTGTGAAATAAGCCGCCGTGTGCCACCCGTCGTAGGTGTAAAAAACCGACTGCAAAGCCGCCAGAACCGCAACAAACAGCGAACCTTCGATGGGCAGCGTGTTCTCCGATGAAAACTGCAACGGCTCGTCCGGTGTGTAAAAAAAGCAGACGGCTACAAACGCCAGCAGCCCAACGGCTTTGATAAAACTCATGACTTCCTGCGCCCGACTGGCCAGCCGAACGCCAAACCAGTGGAAAACCGTAAAAGCCACCAGAATACCAATCGCCGTCAGTTTAATATACTCCGACCAGTCCGGCTGTAAAAGGGCAATGTATTCCCCCATCACGGCCGCTCCGAACGCCATCGCGGAGATGCTGCCGAGCCAGCTGCTGATGCCGATGACAAAACCGACGTAATCGCCAAACGCCCGGCGGGCAAACACGTACCACGCCCCCGCCTTGGGAATCATCGTGCCCAGTTCAATAACTTGCAGTGACCCCACCAACGCATAAATGCCCACCAGCGCCCACACAAGCAAGGCGAGCGAGGGTTGCCCCAATTCCTGGGCGATGGTCCCCGGTCGGCGGAGAATGCCGGTGCCGATGGTACCGCCGATGGTAACGGCAACTCCGAAGCCCACGCCCAACAGACGCAGGAGTTGGGAAGAACGGTTGGTTTCATTGGGTGTCATGCTACAATAATAGGCTTTTTCGTCAAAAACCGGCTATTTTTACAACCTGACTGGGCAGAAATGATGACAAACCCGTTTTGGCTGGTATTTTTTGGCGGTGGTTTGGGCAGTGTTGCCCGCTACAGCGTTAATCGATACATCCAGCCGCTGCTGAAAACAGCCTATCCGGCCTCCACGCTGATTGTAAACGTCGTAGCCAGTCTGATTCTGGGGTTTCTGGTCGGGTGGCTTACGGCGCGGGTTGCCGGGCGCGAAACATACCGGCTGCTGATTGGCGTTGGTTTCTGTGGTGGCTTCAGTACCTTTTCCACCTTTAGCACCGACACGTTGCTGCTGATGCAAACCGGGCGCTGGCTGGCCGCAGCGTCCAATGTGGTGCTGAACGTCGTCCTGTGTCTGCTGGCTTCGCTGGCGGGCTTGTACCTGGGGCGGCTCTGACGGAAATACGTGATTTTACTGGAAACCGCTTACCGGAATGTTGAAAACTACTACGGCCTTTTCGATCTTTGCGTTTAATTTATTGCTGATGACCACTGCCTACAGCCAGGATTTAGCTTTCTCCAAGCAACTTTTCGATACCTACGATGCCTATCGCGACAGCGCCCTGACGCACCGTCGTTTTAAGCAAGCTGACATTCTTCCCCTGATTGATCAATTAAAATCCGATAGCCGGTTTGAAGTCACAAAAGTGGGTGAGTCCGTCGAAAAGCGGCCGATCCAGCTCATCAAGGTCGGCAACGGACCGCGCAAGGTGCTGCTGTGGTCGCAGATGCACGGCGACGAACCGTCGGCCACGATGGCGCTTTTCGACATTTTCAACCTGCTCCGCACCGACGGTCCGTTTGAAGATTTCAAGAAGCAGTTGCTGGCCGAAACGACGCTCTATTTCGTGCCCATGCTGAACCCCGACGGGGCCGAACGCTATCAGCGCCGGAATGCCCTGGACATTGACCTCAACCGCGATGCGCTCCGGCTGCAATCGCCGGAATCCGTTCTGCTGAAGGGCCTCCAACAATCGCTGAAACCGGATTTTGGCTTCAACCTTCACGACCAGAATACGCGCTACAGCGCCGGTCCTACGCCCAAACAGGCCACCATTTCGTTTCTGGCCACGGCCTACGACGAAGCCCGGAACATCAACCCCGTACGGGAGCGGTCCATGCAGTTGATCGTGGGCATGAACCGGGTGTTGCAGCAATTTATTCCGGGCGGGGTCGGGCGGTTTTCCGACGAGTTCGAACCCCGGGCGTTCGGCGATAACATTCAGAAGTGGGGCACCACGCTGATTCTGATCGAGTCGGGCGGTTACCCGAACGACCCCGAAAAGCAATTCATCCGGAAGCTGAATTACGTAGCCATCCTATCGGGTCTGCAGGCTATTGCGACGGATTCGTACCAGGCCGAATCGCGGTCGGAATACATCACCATTCCGGAAAACGAACGGTATTTGTTTGATGTACTAATCCGGAATGCGCAGATCATGCGCGGGGGCAAACCCGTTACGGTCGATCTGGGCATCAACCGCTACGAAGTAAACGTCGGCAACGCAGCCACGTTTGGTTACCGCAGCACCATCGACGATCTGGGTGATTTATCGACGTTTTTTGGCATCGAGGAAATCGATGCGACGGGGCTGACGCTGGTTCCCGGCAAAATCCACCCGCAACCCCTCCGCTCCCTGACGGATTTAAAAAAATACAAGTTGGATTCACTGATTCAACAGGGCGTAACGACGTTCCGGCTGGCAACTCCCTCTCGGGCCACAACGCACCTCTCACCGGTGCATCTGCTCCAGCCCACGACCACCCCCGTCCGACCCGTGCAAACCGGCCGCATTCCGACCTTTGTGCTGCGCCGGGGCAACCAGTTACGGTATGTCTTTGTCAATGGCTTCTGGCTGGATGTCAGCACCGGAGACAATAAACTGGCGACGGGCGTAATTGAATAAGTAACTCACTTATCCGCAACCGGATACAAAAGCCGAAACGCGTTGAATACCGCCTGGTGGGTGATGGTCGCGTGGTCTTCCTGCGGCAGGTAGTCGAAATAAACCGTCAGGTTTTTGTTTCGGGCGGCTTTTAACTTATCAGCCAGCAGGTTAGCGTCAACTTCCATGACGTGCGGTATGCTGCCGGGCGCCAGTCCCTCTTTGCCCACGCCAATGTAGACGGCGGTCGGCTGCGTAAAGCCAGCCTGCAACACGGCGGGGGCCTGCTTCAGAAGCGAGCCGTTGTCCCACCAGAGACTGGGACTAATGATGATGTAGTGGGTAAACAGCGACGGTTTTTTGAATAGAATTTCGGTTGCCAGCAGCCCGCCCAGCGATTGCCCGATCAGGGTTCTGAATGCGGTTGTTTTGTAGTTGCGTTCCACGAACGGCTGCAACTCGGTTTCGATGAAGGCCATGAAACTGGCGGATTTCCCGGTCGTCGGGAAGCGTTTTTTGTCTTCCTCACTGGTGGTCGGGTGGGTAAAATCGCGCTTTCGGTCCGTGTTGGCAATACCGATCACGATGGATTTGGGCACGCGGTTGATCCACGCGAAGTTGTTGAACTGCACCAGCCCCACAACGTGAATAAAATCCTCGTCCGCCGAACCATCCAACAAGTAAATCACCGGGTAGCGAGCGGTATCGTTGCGGTTGTATCCTTCAGGCAGGTAAACATTTAAAGTCCGTTTCTCCCCCAGCGCCTTCGACTCCATTTCTTCGATCACTCCCAACACAAACGGCTTACCGTTGCTCGGCTGGCAAAACGCCCGCGTCGTGATCAGAATAAGAAAAAAAGCCGCAGGAAGGGTTCGCATTGTTGCCGACGTTTCGTTGAATCCCCAAGTTTAGCAAAAATTAAAGCGCTCCGTTCAGTTCTCCAAATGGAGCGCGCTTTCCAGTATCCTGCGCCTGTGCTTAAGGGAGAATAGCGTCTTGTAAATTAAGCTTTTACGAGAGTCCCGGCGTTTCCGGGCCAATTTGTTTCTTTTATCAGCCACCCATCCAGTCCAACTTCTGCTGGCACAAGACCCGGTTGAAAACACGAAAAGCGGCATCCTGATAAAATTATATTTTTCCGGTAGCCCTTGCACTTTACTGGAAGAAACGAAAGCGCTTATCCAACCAAATTTTCTTCTTCTCAACTCGCTGGTAGTGACGGCCCAAACTCCCGAAAACACAACCCTCTCGTAATCTTGCCGTAACACTGAGGTAACATTGCCAATCTAATTTTGGACCGTTAAATAACGACACCACATGAAACTTTTTTTAACGGGAATCAATCTTCTACTTTTCAGTCTGGCGGCTTTCGCCCAGACCGGGTCCATCAAAGGAACCGTCAAAGACGCCAAAAATAGCGAAGTCATTATTGGCGCTACCATCCAACTTGTCGGCTCAAACCCGGTCATCGGCTCGGTTACCGACGTTGAAGGCAACTTCGAAATTACCAAAGTTCCCGCCGGGGTTCACCAACTGCAGATCAGCTACGTTTCCTACGCCACCAAAACCATCGAAAACGTACGGGTTGAAGCCGACAAAACAACCCTGATCAACTCGGCGCTGGAAGAAGATAACAAAACCCTGGCGGAGGTGATCGTGAAAGGCCAACGCGGCACGAACACCGAAATGGCCGTCATCACCGAAATCAAGCAGATTGAGCAGGTTGCCGTCGGAATTTCGGCGCAGCAAATCTCGCGCAGCCAGGACCGCGATGCCTCGCAGGTGATCCGCCGGGTGCCGGGGGTTTCGATTCAGGACGACCGCTTTGTCATCGTCCGCGGGTTGAACGAACGCTACAATACCGTGATGCTGAACGACGTCATCACTCCCTCGACGGAGGTAGACATCAAGTCGTTCTCGTTTGACCTCATTCCGAGCTCGGCCATCGACCGGATGCTGATCTTCAAATCGGGAGCAGCCGAATTGCCGGGCGATTTCGGGGGCGGTATCATCAAAATTTACACGAAAACCATCCCGGACGCCAACAGCTTCTACGCTGGTATCTCCACTTCCTACCGCGCCAACACCACCTTCCGGAATCTGAATACGTACCAGGGCGGCAAAACCGACTGGCTCGGTTTCGACGACGGCACCCGCCGGTTACCGTCCAACTTCCCTTCGCAGCGCCGGATCAACGCCTTCGGTGCCTCATCGGAGCCGGTAATCAACCGTTTCAAAGCGCTTTCGCCGTATTTCACGCTGCAAAACAAAATGATGTCGCCGGATTTACGGGCGCAACTGGGTTTCAGCAAACGGTTTTACATCGGCAGTAAAGAGCTGACCAACTTCACGAACATCAACTACACCACTACACACACATTCTCGAACGTTGAGCAATACCGGTATTTTGCGGCCGACCCGACCACCGGAAAGAGCGAGATTCAATACGCATACAACGACCAGTTCCTGTCGGAAAATACGCGGCTGGGCGTTCTGACCAACTGGGCATTCATTCTGAACCCGCGCACGAAATTCGAATTCCGGAACCTCTTCAACCAGTTGGGCACGAAAGAAACGACGATTCGCGGGGGGTATAACGACAACAACCTGGAGCTGAACAACTACGCGTTCCGCTACGAGCAGAAAAGCATTTACACGGGCCAGTTGAGCGGTACCCACGAACTGAGCGGACAAAGCCGTCTGCGCTGGACGGGCGGTTACGGGTTTACCAACCGCCAGGAGCCGGATTACCGCCGGTTTACGTCGAGCCGTCCGCAGGGCAGCAACGAGCCGTTCCGCATCGACGTGCCGCAGCAGCCCAGCCCCACGTTCCAGAATGCCGCCCGTTTCTACTCGAACCTGACGGAATACGTCAGCACGGGCCGGGTTGATTACGAATACAAAAAAGCCGCATCCGCCGAAACGGAAGACAAACAGATTCTGAAGCTGCGGGCGGGTCTTTACACGGAGTACAAAGACCGGGCGTTCCGGGCACGGTATTTCGGGATTGTAAACCCCAACAACGTCAGCGCCGAGATTCTGTCGCTGCCGCCCACGCAGTTTTTCCAGAACTCGAACCTGTCATCGACGGGCCTGTACTACAACGAAGGCACAAACACCCAGGATCGGTATGACGCCCAGAACACGCTGGTTTCGGGTTACGTAGGTGCCTACATTCCGCTCTCGCCCCGCTTCAACGCAACACTTGGTTTCCGGGGCGAATACAACCGCCAGCAACTGCAAAGCGTCGTCAACGGCGTGCAACGCATCCGGGTCGACAATCCGCTGTTCAGCCCGCTTCCGTCGGTCAATGCCTCGTATAACCTGACGGATAAGTCGCTGTTCCGGCTGGCCTACAGCATGTCGGTCAACCGGCCCGAGTTCCGCGAGCTGGCGCAGTTTTCCTACTATGACTTCAACTTCGACGTGTCGCGGGTCGGGAATCCGAACCTGAAAACCGCTACGATTCACAACGCCGATGCCCGCTACGAATTCTACCCGTCGGAAGGCCAGCTGATCTCACTGGCGGCTTTCTACAAATACTTTATCAACCCGATCGAAGCCAAAATCAACTACTCGGGTAGCGGGGTCTCCTACACGGTCGATAACGCCAACAATGCCTACAGCATGGGTCTGGAACTGGAAGCGCGCAAGTCGCTGAGTGGGCTGAGTGGTTCCGGTTTCCTGGATAACGTGACGGTCTTACTGAATGCTGCGCTGATCAAAAGCTCAGTGATCAACTCATTCGTCGGCCAGGAAAACAACCGCTCGCTGCAAGGCCAGTCGCCGTACCTGATCAACGCCGGGATTTACTACGCCGATCCGAAACAAGGCTGGCAGGTTAACCTGCTCTACAACGTCATTGGCCGCCGGATTTTTGCGGTGGGTGACCGTTCGGTACAACCCACGATCTACGAAATGCCGCGGAACGCCATCGACATTACGGTTACCAAGCAGATTGGCGACCACTTCGAAATCCGGGCCGGTATTCAGGATTTGCTGAACCAGCCGTTCCGCCTGATTCAGGACTCCAACCTGGATAAAAAGATTACGGCTACCGACGATGTGTACCAGCGGTTCCGCCGGGGTTCTTACTCAACGGCCGGCTTGATTTACAAGTTCTAAGCCATTAAAGACCAATATTTCAATCAATTAACAACCAATTTGACACGAGTATGAAAAAGTTAACAACCTGGATGCTGGCGCTGCTGATGAGCGTGGTCACCCTGGGCATGATGGTTTCCTGTAACAATGGTGACAGCGATGACGATGATCTGGGACCAGAACCCGTTCCGGGCCAATTAACCGAAGTAAGTGGTAACATTACACAGAATACAACCTGGACAGCCAGCAACCAGTACCTGTTAAAAGGTTTTGTATACGTACAGCCAGGAGTTACCCTGACTATCCAGCCGGGCACCGTCATCAAAGGTGATCAGGCTTCGCGGGGCTCGCTGTTCATCCTGCCGGGCGCTAAAATCCTGGCCGATGGTACGAAAGAAAAACCCATCGTTTTTACGTCCAACAAACCGGTAGGTCAACGCCGGGCGGGCGACTGGGGTGGTCTGGTCATTCTGGGTAAAGCACCGGCCAACAAGAAAGACTTTAAAATTGAAGGGGAAGAAGTTTCGGTTGTACCGGGCGGTGCCACGGGCGATGCCGCCGACAACTCGGGCGTTATTCGCTACGTTCGCATCGAGTTTGCGGGCATTGCTTTTCAGACGGACAAAGAAATCAACGCCCTGACACTGGCGGGTGTTGGTACCGGTACGGTGATCGATTACGTACAGGTTTCGTACTCTGGTGACGATGCGTATGAGTGGTTTGGCGGTACGGTGAATGCAAAACACCTGGTGGCTTACCGGACGCTGGACGATGATTTCGATACCGATTACGGTTACAGCGGAAACGTTCAATACGGTTTGATCCTGCGCGACCCGGCCGTTGCCGATCAGTGTACCTGCTCCGACTCGAACGGGTTCGAATCGGATAACGACGGAACGGGTTCACAGGATGCCCCCCAAACGTCGGCTAAATTCGCGAATGTCAGCCTGTTTATTGCTCCGGGTACCGTAAACAGCAAATACCGCTCGGCCTTCCGGATTCGCCGGAACTCGGCCATCAGCGTTTTCAATTCAGTGGTAGTGGGTGCTTATCCCAAGGGCGGTCTGGAGCTGGAAGGTGCGGATGCTCAAAACAACTTTGTCAACGGAAAAAGCGATTACCGCGGTTTGACCATTGTCAATTCGAAGTCAATTGTAACCGGAGACTCCGTACGATTGAAGGCTGCGGAACGCAAAAACACATTTGGTGCCGTGGAAGCTAACCTCAAACTGGCCGCTAACTTCAACGCACTAACGGGCAAGCCGGGTATGCTGCCCCAAACGGGCTCACCGTTGCTGAACGGTGGCATTACGCTGCCGGCTGGCCTGGAAGCTAACACGGTTATCGGGGCGTTCGGTACAACGGACTGGACCGAAACCTGGACCAACTTCGATCCGCAGAATACGGACTACACGTTGAAATAATCTTAATTCTTTATATTTGGTGTCGCACGAAAAGGCCGGGGCTTTGCTCCGGCTTTTTTCTTATTTTAGGGCCCGGTTCAGAGGACATAGAGTAGACTACAAAACCTATCTGAAAACTTGTCTAATGGCTGGAAAATGTTTAACTTGCCTGATGGATAGCGACTTGAACCATATCCGCATGCGGTTCGTTGTCTGATTATCCCGACCGTTTAGGCTGTTCGTCTGTCTGTTGTCTGCGTTATAACCCGAAGTTGAAATGCATTGGTGAGCAGCATACGGGTTATTCCGCCGGTTTGTGCACTATTTTAGCTTAGACACGGTTTGCATACATACGCCCGGACGACACCGAGAAAACTATAGCCGTAGCACCCATGATTTCAAAGAAAGCCAAGTATGCCATTAAAGCGTTGAAAGTCCTTACCGAAGAATTTGGCAAAGGGCCCATCTTAATATCCTACATTTCGGCGAAAGAAAATATTCCTAAAAAGTTTCTGGAAGCCATCCTGCTGGAGCTGCGCAACCACGGCATTCTGCAAAGCCAGAAGGGAAAAGGGGGCGGTTATCTGCTGCGCGTCGATCCGGAGCGCGTGAATCTGGCCCAGGTACTGCGGGTTATCGACGGCCCGATTGCCCCGACGCCCTGCGTTTCACATAATTTTTACGTCCGCTGCGACGACTGCAACGACGAAATTACCTGCGCCATCCGGCCAATCATGGAACGGGTGCGCGACGCTAACCTGGCGGTTTACGAGAAAACGACCTTAGCGGCCTTTGCCCGCCGGGAAGCCGAACACCAGGAAGTTGTGGTGAATCTGGTCGACACCGAAAACCAGGCAGCCGATCCAATATAACAGGAAAGCCCACGGCGCAAACCGTGGGCTTTTTGATTTTTATGCTCCCGGACCGCTTGCACAGCCGACAAGTTTCCTAAGCGGGCTGGTGCTCCTTGCGCAGCAGGTCGTTGACGGTTTTGACCGGATTGAACGTAACCAGCGGCACTTCCACAAAAACCGTATTCCAGTCGGCCATCGCGCCATTCCACAAACCGGGCAGTTCCTGCGCTTTCAGTTCCTTTCCGTCTTTTGATTTCGAGGTAATAAAACCCGTTTGCGGATCGCGGTAAGCGGGCAGGTTGTATTTTTCGCCGTCACGGTTCTTCAGCGCACAAACCAGATCAACCGGGTTGAAGTGCGTGGCCGTATCAAAAATCTGCTTTTGATCGGCATTGCCCAGATCAATCTGCGCAGATTCCACAATTTGGAGTGAAACCGACCCATCCGAATTTTTGGCCCAGAACGGCCCACCACCGGGTTCGCCCACGTTTTTCACCATACCGCAGGCTCGGAGCGGACGGTCGAGCTTCTGGCGGAAATACTCCACTTTTTCATCCTGCGACCAGCCGTCAAAACCGGCGGGCGGCAGAATGCAGAGCGTCGTCCGTACAAACTCGTCGAGTTCGGTCACGTAGCCTTCGCTGACCATATCGTCGTTCAGCAATTCCTGGAACCGGAAAATCTGTTGCTGAATATCGAGCAGAATAGAACCCAGCACTTTCTTGTACGTAATAGTTTGCTCTTTGAGGGCATCCGGCACCACGTTGTCGATGTTTTTGATAAAAACCACATCGGCGTCAATGTCGTTGAGGTTTTCGATCAGCGCCCCGTGGCCCGCCGGGCGGAACAGCAGCGAACCGTCGGCGTTGCGGAACGGGGTGTTATCCGGATTGACCGAAATTGTATCGGTCGATTTTTTCTGCTCGGAAAACGTAATCTCGAACGTAACACCCAGCCGGGCTTCGTACTCCGGCTGAACCCGGTTGATCAGTTCTTCAAACCGGCTGCGGTGCTCGGGCGAAACCGTAAAGTGAATCCGCACCCGGCCGTTCGAGTTGGCATAAGCCGCTCCTTCGATCAGGTGCTCTTCGACGGGCGTGCGCGGCCCTTCCGCATACCGGTGGAACAACAGCAAACCCTTCGGCAGATTGCCGTAATCCAGCCCTTCGCTGGTCAGCAGTGCACTCAGTACGTGCTGATCGGTTTCACCCGACACGCCTTTTAGAGCATCGTAAAACGCAAAATCGGACAGCCGGTCGAAAAATTCATCGACGGACTTGTCGCGCTTTCCTTCCAGGGCAGCAAACAACGACTTAAACATCCGCGTAGCCGCCCCCGACGCCGGAACAAATTTCAGCAGCGAGAGCGCTGGCGCCTTCTGGTCGAACGCCGATACGATCGACGTTAAACTCTGTTCGTCAACGCGGATAATCCCATCCCCCACTGTGGCGGCTTTGATGACGGGCAGATAAGGGAAGTTATCGATAAAATGCTGGATCTGTTCGTCAACCTGCTCAAGGGTAGCGCCCTGCGCCAGAATCTGATGCTGATCTTGTTCGGTAAATTGCATAGAAAATTCGGTATAGAATGCGGTTTTGTCTGAATGGCAAATACGAAAATTTGCCGTATTGAACCAAGCCGTTAGCTACTAACTTCGTAAACAACTTCGTGGGCCTCCCAACTGGCCGGAACTTCCAGCCGGGCAATCATCCGGTCCATCGCCACATCGGGTACGACATGGAGCCGGTTACGGTTCTGCTGCCGGAGCCGGGGGTAGGGCACTTCCAGGTACACAAGCCGGACGCGCGCTTTATAAGCCGCAAACAACTCCATCAACTGCTGACGGATCTGGCGGGTCAGGGTTGTTGCGTTCCAGACAAACGAGGTACGCTGCCGGAGCAGGCTTTTGGCCTTTTCTTTGGCCAGCTGTACCACGTATCCCGTACCTTCGCGGTCGGCCGGATCAATCCGGAGTTGCCGCCGAAAATCGTCCAGACTCACCACCGGCCAGTCCGGCAGGCGTTGGGCGATGTACGTGTCTTTCCCCGCTCCCGGCAACCCCGACAGCAGCACCACTTCGCAGGCCGTTGTATCGAAAGGTTCGTAGGTGGGAAACGCGTCCTCCTTGTAGAAGTACGTAAACCGGCTCAGACCGGAAGAAAACGGATAGGGCCGCCCCCAACACTTGTTTTCTTCGCAATAGGCCCGAAAAAAGGCGATTCGCTCCAGCAATTCATCCCGATCGGGAGCAATGCGCCCGCGGACATCGGCTTCGGCCAGGAGCGCCAGCAATTGCGTATTTACTTCCAGACTGGCCTGAAGCAAGGACTTCAGCGGGTCCGGTTTCTCGAAAATCCACAGCGGCAGACCGTGATAACGCACCAGTTTGGCAATCGGCTCCCGGATTGTGAAGGGAGCCGGAAAATAGCGGTACAGCAGTTCGCGCGTTGTTTGCTCCCCCCGGCGGGCATGACCCCGGGACGTAATGCTGCCATCGGCCTCGATAACGGTCGTCGAGCGTTTTTCTACATCATGCAGCAGGGCCGCCGTCCACAGGATTTCCCGATCAAGTGGCGCAAGTTGCTGGTAGCCGGAAAGCCGTACCAGTTCTTTGATGACCATTTGGGTATGAACGGCTACATCGCCCTCGGCATGGTGGCGCGGGTCCTGGGGCACGTCCTGCATGGCCCGGACAAACCGGAACTGCTGCTCCAGATCGGCCCATTTTTTCTGAGAAGTCAACTGCCACATCACCGCACCGTTGTTTGCTGTAAAACCGGGCCGGACCGTTCCCAGGACAGCGGAGCCCGCTTCCAGTTGCGGGTCCAGTGCGCGTCGGTCTGTACGTGTCCTGCCCGAACATATTTGAACACGTTCTGTTTGAACGCAGCCACGGGGTATTCGGTCGCGTTTCGGCTGACAACGCCTTCCATGGTGCAGGGCTGCCCCGTCCGGCCGTCGCAGGAATCGAACCGGCTGGCCTGCGAAGCCCACTCTTCCACCTGGCTTTCAACCCTTTCGGCATCAAAAGGCGGGTAAGCCATCTGCAATTCAGGCACGACCGGAAAATCCAGCAGGTGGGCGTAAAACCGGGTTTCTTCCCAGGAAAGCCAACGGTCCCGTTCGCGGATGGCGAAAACGAAGAAATGGTGTTCCAGCCGCCGGTATTCAATGGAATGGATGGCGTAAAGATTTTCGCCAAACACCTCAAGAGTACCGAGGTCCCGGCGAATCATTTCCCACCGATCGCGGAGGTGCCGGGTCCAGGGCGATTGGGTCGGGGCCGCGTGGGAACGGGCAAAAACACCGTAGCGGCTCAGGCAGTTGTTTTCGCCGTCGAGTTTTTCGGTATGCACCAGGACCGGAATCCGGCGAAGGTCTTCCTGGTAATGATGATTGAAGCGGTTGTCGCTGGTCGTACCGGGTGAAAAAGGATAATGGTACGTGCGACCGTATTTTTGGGAAATAACCATGTTCATAAAGGATAAACGTAACACAGGCACCCGGTCGGGCGACCGGGGCAAATCCGTTAACGGAGAAAATCCTGTGAACAATTACATGGCTTCAATCGGTAAAACCTGAGATCAGGCGCGCAAAAATACGATTTTAATCATTCTCCCGAGGACGGATCGGTAACATTAAGCGAACGGTTGGTCCAGGCGGCCAGGCTTTCGTCCTCCTTCTGCCGCATCAGCCGGGCTTCTTGTTCGGTTTTATCGCCGTAGCCGCACAGATGCAGGACACCGTGCGCCAGCACCCGGCGAAGCTCCTGCTCTTCGGTTGCCTTTACCTGCTGGGCGTTGTCGCGAATCCGGTCGATGCTGACGAAAATGTCTCCTTCCAGCCGGTATTCTTCTTCGGAATTGTCAAACGTGATGATGTCGGTGTAATAATCGTGGTCCAGGTATTCGCGGTTGACCTGAAGCAGGTACTCATCGGAGCAGAAGATGTAATTCAGTTCGCCGACCGTGAAGCCTTCGTGTTTCGCCAAAGCCGTGAGCCACTGGCGGGTTGGTACTTTCTGAAGGAGGTTAAACTGAATGTCTTCCGTAAAAAAACGAATCATACTCTGCGTTTATATTTTCACAAAAATTTTATTGCGGTACAGCACGTAAAGCATCGTCCAGACGAGCAGCAGCGAACCCAGCGCCTGAAAAACGGTATGCCATTGCTCGGGAGCGTATTTATAAAAACCGGCGAACAGAAGCTCCGAAGTGTGGTCGAAAGCAATAAACCGGTACGCCAGGTAAACAACAATGGAGTTCATGCCGATCACCTTGAAAAAGAACGACCATCGCCGGTACCCGAGCACATCAATAATACCGTAGAAAAGCGCCAGAAAGAGCAACCCCATCCCCGCCGTCAGTAAAATAAACGAACTGGACCACAGGTGCTTGTTGATGGGAAAATGCTGGCCCCACACCAGCCCAAGCCCGATGCTGATCAGTCCCGAAACAATCAGGTAAGTCAGTTTAGTTCGGTCGGCCTGACGGGAACGCAGGAGTTCACCGGCCACAGTTCCCAGAACGGCCAAACAATGGGCCGGAAACTGCGTGAGCAGCGCGTTTTCGTCGTACGTTTTCTGCAACAGTCGCCCGGGCATAAACGTCTGGTCAAACCAGGCCACCAGATTGCCCTCAAACGAAAGGTCCCCGCTACCGTACCCCGGAACCGGGATGAGAAACAGGGCCGCGTAGTAGGCCACCAGAACAGCCGCCACCCACAACAGCCGCTGTTTCCAGGTAAAATTCAGAAACAAAAGCGTCGCCACGAAACTGGCCAGACCGATGCGTCCCAGAACCGTCCCGAAGCGAATGTTGGCCGGGTCGAAAATGTCCAGCGGAATGTTTTTATCCAGGATTCCCAACAGAAAAAGAATCATCCACCGGCGGAACGCCTTGCGGTATAGAACCGGTTTCGACAGACCGTTTTCCAACCCGGATTGTAAGGAAAACGCTAAGGAAACACCCGCGATGAACAGGAAAAGCGGGAAAATGAAGTCATAAAACGTAAACCCGTGCCAGGCCGGATGGGTCAGTTGCCCGGCAATCCAGTCGACCCAGGGCAGGCCCGTTTTGCCTTCCATGCGCTCCAGGAACGTACCGCCCCCCGCAATCAGCAACATGTCGAAACCGCGTAGCGCGTCGATGGACAACAGCCTTTTCGGCTTAGCTGCTTCCTCGGGTTGTACCGAAAGGGCCGCAGCACCGGTTTTGGTATCGGAATACATAACGAACAGGGGAATCGTTTGAACCAAAAGGTGGTACGCAGGCCAGTATACTCACGCTGTCAGAACGAGCGGTCTGCCAGTTCTGACAACGTGTATCTTAAACGACAATCTTCAGTTTCGCAAAGCTCAGCAGCAGCGTCTTTTCCCCCGCCGTTTCAAACTTGATCACGGCTTTCCGGTCGTTGCCGTCCTGATCAACTTTCTGCACCAGACCAAAGCCAAACTTCATGTGTTCGACGCGCATCCCTTCGGCCAGTTTGGACGTATCGCTGGGGGTAAAATCGCTCGACGGAACATGGGCCACCGTTGGCTGGGGTGTCTGCTGGCGGGCGGTTTTCTGGGCCAGACTTCGCACAAAACTCATCGATCCGCCAGAGGGCACTTCCCGATTAGCTTCCCGACGGTCTTCCCGCTCGGTCTGACGAACCTTGGCCATCTTCAGAAAATCCGGGTTAACTTCCATCAGAAAGCGGCTCGGTTCACAGACTTTCAGACGGCCGTAGTGATACCGCGATTCGGCGTAGGAAACCGTTAGTTTTTTCTCAGCGCGGGTGATGGCAACGTAAAACAACCGCCGTTCTTCTTCCAGGTCGGCCCGGCTTTCGAGCATCATCTGCGACGGGAACAAATCTTCCTCCAGCCCTACGATGTAGACGTTCCGAAACTCCAGCCCTTTGGCTCCGTGAATGGTCATCAGCGTTACCTTGTCGGTGTCGCCATCGTCGTCTTTTTCGTCGGCGGTTGTCAGCAGCGATACCACCTGTAAAAAGGCGCTCAGGCTCTTGTCGTCGTTGTCCGGATTGTCGACAAATTCCTTGATGGAGTTCAGCAGGGCCTGTACGTTTTCGTAGCGGGACAAACCCTCAACGGTTTTGTCGTCGTACAGTTCTTTCAGAATTCCGGATGCCTTGGCCACGTGCGCGGCTACGTCGTAGGCGTCTTTTTTGTCGAGCAGCAGTTGAAAGCTCTTGATCAGATCGGCGAACCCTTCGATGGCAATACCGGCCCGACCAGCTACGTATTTACTCACGTTGCTGACCACTTCCCAGATTGGCACCTGGTTTTCGGCGGCCACGACCGATATTTTGGCCACGGTGGTATCGCCAATGCCGCGTTTGGGCAGGTTAATGATCCGCTTGAACGCTTCTTCGTCGTTCTGGTTGACCGTAAAACGCAGGTACGCCAGCAGGTCCTTGATTTCCTTGCGCTGGTAGAACGACAAGCCGCCGATGATGCGGTATTTGATGTTCAGCTTCCGAAGCGCTTCCTCAAAGGCCCGCGACTGGGCGTTGGTGCGGTACAGAATGGCAAAATCGGAGTTTCGCAGCCCTTCCTGCATCTTGGCTTCGAAGAGCGAAGTGGCAATTAGCCGGCCTTCCTCGTTGTCGGAAGCGGCTTTGACAACCTCGATCAGCGTACCCTCTTCGTTGTCGGTAAAGACGTTTTTGCGCAGCTGCTCCCGGTTCCGGGCAATGATGGAATTGGCCGCGTTGACGATGGTTTTGGTCGAGCGGTAATTCTGTTCCAGCTTGATCGTGCGGACATCCGGAAAGTCTTTCTCGAAATTCAGAATGTTTTCGATGTTGGCCCCGCGGAAGGCGTAAATACTCTGGGCGTCGTCGCCCACCACGCAGATGTTTTGATTGACGGCGGACAACTTCCGGGTAATCAGGTACTGCGACACGTTGGTATCCTGAAACTCATCGACCAGGACGTGTTTGAATTTGTGCTGGTATTTGTTCAGGATGTCCAGGTGATCGCGGAACAGGACGTTCGTGTTGTAGAGCAGATCGTCAAAATCCATGGCGTTGGCCTGGAAACACCGCGTCGAATAGGCTTTGTAAATCCGGCCAATTTCGGGCATCCGGGCGGCTGCATCGTCGGCCTGAATCAGCGGATTGGCCAGGTAATCAGCCGGACCCACCAGTCGGTTTTTGGCCCCCGAAATGCGCGCAAAAACCATGTTTGGGCGGTATACCTTGTCATCCAGCCCAAATTCCTTGATAATGCTTCGCAGCAGCGATTTGGAATCGTCGGTATCGTAAATGGAAAAGTTACTCGTGTAGCCCAGCGCCTTCGCTTCAACCCGCAGAATCTTGGCAAAAACCGCGTGAAACGTGCCCATCCAGATGTTGCGGGCTTCCGTGCCGACCACGCTCTCGATCCGGTGGCGCATTTCACCGGCCGCTTTGTTGGTAAACGTCAGGGCTAAAATCCGAAATGGATCAATCCCTTTTTCAATCAGGTGGGCAATCCGGAAGGTTAATACCCGGGTTTTGCCTGATCCGGCACCGGCTATAATCATCAGCGGACCGTTTTCGTGCAACACGGCCTGCCGTTGTGGCTCATTCAAGGTTGAAATATAATCCGTCATCAACAGCTCTCCCTCTTCAGTGGTTAGTCATCTTAAAATAACATTCAAAACTACTAAAAAAGTTGCGGATGAACGGAAATGCAGGCAGAATCTGGGCGGTATTTGAAAGGACGCGATGAAGTTGAAAAACAGCCGGGTGGAGCCCCTATTTCCAGATGCGGACCAACCCGCTTTCCCGACCCAGCAGCGGATCGGTTTGGGGAAGTGGAACGGCGGCAATGTTTTGATCGGCTTTGGGCCGGTCGCCGGGCTGTCCGCGCAGGACGTCATAATCGCGCCCGTCGGGATACGCCCCCACGACGCCGAAATCCGCCGAAGCGTCAAGCCGTTTGTGACCGACCCCCGCCGGAATGACCACAACGTCGCCGGTTTTCACCCGGATTTTCTCACCCTGCTCCCCGCCCAGGTGCAGCAGGGCCGAGCCGCTGTAAACGCCCAGCACCTCGTGCGAAATGCTGTGGTAATGGTGATACGGAAATACGCCGTTGCGCCAGGAATTGGTCCAGTTGTTGGCCGCAAACCGTTTTTCGAGCCAGGAAGCCCCCGCCGAACCGGTTTCCGAAAAGGCGTTGTGGTAAATCAATAGTGGATAACGGCTGTTTGGAATCGTGCCGTCGTCTTTAAAAAGATGGGCTTCCGGCTCCGGGGTCGATTGCGCCATAACGGTTCGGGTTAACAACAGTACAGAACCGCCGATTGACAAAAATTCGCTTCGGTTCATCGTGTTTTTTCTGAAAGATGTTCTCCTTCAAGAACCACAATCCCCGAAACTTGTTTTCCGCGCCATTGTTGCTAAGCCGTGCGCAGGCTCATCAGGCCGCGGTCCGGTCGTACAACGGCAACGTTTTAACGGCCGATTGCCCGTCGATTTGCCGCAGAACGGCTTCCGCCGGGAATTGTCCGTCAAAATCCTTGTCAACGTAGCTAAACTGAATGTGACGGTCCGGAGCAACGACGAATAACGCCGGGTAGGGTACATCTTCGGTAATTCCGGCAATCCAGTTCCAGACCGGATCATCCGTCGAGTGAACCCCAAATTTGCCGGCAATCTGGTTTTCCGCATCCTGCACGATCGTAAACGGCAAGTCGTGCTGTTCTACCAGAATTTGCAACGATTCCGGCGAGTCGGGAGAAACCACCAGCAGGTTTGCGCCCGCATCCTGTACATGGGCCTGAAGTTCAATTAATTTTTGCAGATACTTTTTGCCGTATCCGTTCCAGCCAGCGCTGTAAAAAGCAACTACCAGCGGACCCGTTTGGAGCCAGTCGTGCAGGTGAACGGTTTTGGAATAATCAGCCTGCCAGGTAACGTACTGCCCAATCGTCCGCTGGCGATGAACGCCGAATAACGGTGCTTTCTGGCCGGATTGCAGCGGTTTCACCGGGACCAGCTTCCGGAATACCTGAGGAATCGAATACAGATCGGTGTCTTCGTGAACGGTGTCGAAAAAGGCAATCATTAGCTTAGTAAGTTTATAGACTATCTATGTTTTTAGAACAAACCTTTGAACTGGCGTTTGGTTTTGAAAGCTGACCAAAAATTGCGCCAGATTATCAGAAAAAAATGGGGTAAGGGAATTATCGGGAGCGACGGGCGGTGTGCATCAACAACCCATCCTTGTTGCAGACTGACAACAACCGTCCTTTGCAGAAACGTGGTGCAAGGCAGAAACCGATCGAGACCGGCGAACAGCGTTATGTTGTGCAGAAACTGACATTAACTATACTTTGTCAATAGATTATATGCAAATATAGAAAATGGAGTTTATTCGCTCCAAATTTTTGCCCCCTTAAATTTAGGAAACGGTTGGTGTTGCTTCCACAGAGCGGTTTTCAGGGATTCTTTTTTCGTCCGCTAAATCGGGCCTGGTTGTGTTGACGACGGCCGATTCGCCAGCATCGGTATCCACCGGACGAATACGTCGGGCGATGAAAACACTCACGAAAATAGCCGCCATCGCCAGATAGCCCACCCATGAATAATGGATCAGCGCTCCGCTTTCGGTTTTGGTCACGAGCAAACCGGCCCCGTAGGTAGCCAGGGCCTGCGCCAGAAGCTGAACCGACGAATTCATGCTCATAAAACCACCCCGGCGCTTCGGCTCCACCACCGCCGTCACCATCGCTTGCGTTGGAATGAAACGGGCGTTGGAGAAGATGAAGAACACAGCATTCACCGCCAGAATGTAGGTCAGACCGGACGGTTGCATGGACGTCAGCAAAAACATCGGGATCATAGACAGCAACGCAAAAACGACAAAAACCGGGTACTTGCCCCGCTTATCGGCCAGACGCCCAACGAGCGGCCCCGTGAAAATGGTGACCAACCCGCCAACCAGGTAGATCAGGTACAATTGATCTTCGCCCAGCCCGACATTAGCCACCAGGTAAGGCGACAGCAACGGAATGATGCTGAAATGACCCAGCATGATGGTGGTCGTCAGCCAGAGCGCCCGGAGCTGGTTGGGGTTACGCAGGATAGACGTGATTACATCCAGTGGAGCAGACTGGTTTTCGCTGGTTTGCAGGTGCCCATTCAGCCGCGGCACGTAACGGATGATCAGGGCCGTTACCAGAACGCCCAGACCGCCAATGGCCAGAAACGGCGCGTGCCAGCTAATTTTGGTTGCCAGATACAAGCCGAACGGCACACCCACCACCGAAGCCACCGAAAAAGACGTAGTAATGATCGACATGGCCGTAGCCCGCCGTTCGTATGGAACCACGTCGGCAACAATGGAGAAAACCTGCGCTCCCAGAACGCCCCCGAACAAACCGGCGGTGGTGCGGGCAACAATCAGCAGCGGAAAGGTCGGGGCCAAGCCACAGGCGATGGTTCCGACGACAAAACCAATGTAAGCCGTCAGCACGACTTTTTTCCGGTCGAAACGGTCGACGTAGAAAGCCGCCAGAAAACCGGAAATTCCGGCGCTCAGGCTGTAGGCCGACACAATAAAGCTGAACTCATGCGGATTGAGGCTGAAATACCGCATCAGTTGCGGCCCCATCGGCATCATGATGATAAAATCGACAATGTGCGTGAAGTTGATGCACGCGAGAATGAGAAGCAGGACTTTCTCCTGGCGGGTCATGTTCATTATGGTGTGGAAGTTCAGACAAAAGAGGCTAGATGCGAGCCGAAAGAGTTGCCTTTTCTCTCGTGTCAAAATCTTTTGTCTATTCGCAATTTGTTGTTTACTCTGCGGTTAGTTTATCAATCAGCCGGTTGAAATCGGCCACAAACTCATCGTAGTATTTTCCCGTTCCGGGACCGCTGAAACCGGTATGAATCTGGCGGACCGTTCCTTTTTTGTCCAGCACGATGGTGGTCGGAAAGCCTACCACCTGGTTCAGCATCGGCAGGGTTTTCGACGCTTCCGATTTAACGTTGGTACCCGCCAGAACAACGGGGTAGTCAATCTTGAAGCGGTCAATCATGCGCTTTATCTTCGGGGCCGACTCGGTCAGTTCAGCCGATTTTTCGTAGGCCAGTCCCACAATCTCGACGCCCCGGTTTTTGTTCTTTTTGTACCACGGACTCAGAAACTTGGTTTCGTCCATGCAGTTCGGACACCACGAACCCAGAATCTGAACCACAACCACTTTATTCCGAAACCGCGCATCCTTGAGCGAAACCGGTTTTCCGTTTACATCCGGAAACGTAAAATCAATGGTTTTGTAGCCCGGCTTTAAGTATGTCAGGCTGGTAGGATCCGGTAATTTAGCGTTCGGGTCAAACCGGGCCGTCCAGCTTTCGTAGCCGCTCTCGCCCGACCAGAAGCCGCCCACCAGCGTATTATCCGGTTTGCGCTTGGCCTTGAACAGGTACAAGTGCGTTCCGTCGAAGGTAGACAGCATCAGGCTGTCGCCTACCACGTTGCCTTCCAGATACCGGTAGTCGCCCGTTGTGGTCAGGAATGTTCCGGTCAGCCGGGCGCCTTTCTGCTCGAAAACACCGACTGCAACCGTCGAATCCGTTTCCGAGCGGAAGGTTGTGGCCCACTTGCCGGTCAGGTTGATGGCAGGGGTTTGGGAGGTAGGCGTAAAACGGTATCGAACGCCGTGCTGCGCCTGAAACGGCAGCGAGGTATAGTTTTGCCCGGTCCGGCGTCGGCGCCAGAATCCCCGCAGCGTATTGCCCTCGACTTTTGCCCGGATTTCTGCCTCAAAGATATCGATTGCCAGCCGAACCGAATCGCCGGTAAGTGTCACTTTATCAAACGGTAACCGCTCGGCGCCATTGAGCGCAAAGGCGGAATACGCAGACCCGTTGGCGCTGATCTCCAGGCCGAACGGCAGCTCCCCGCCTTTGCTTTGCAAAACCGCCCGCCAAACGCCGGTTTTCAGCTTGGGGACCGATTGAGCACCGCCGGAGAACGAAATTCCGAACAGGGTTACTAACAGTACTGCAACAATTTTTTTCATACAATAAAAAATAGCAGATCCAGTTCTCTTCCCGGTAGAAATAGGGGCGGTTTTGTTAAGTTTGTAACGGACGAAGATTTTGTTTTAGTTCCGAAAAGGATTTTGAAACCGATGACAAATCGGAAATCTACCAGAAAAGCCCGAAAAAATTCTGTGACTGCTGCGGGAGTGCTGATTAACAATGTGTTTATAGTTTCATGACAGGGACCAACTACCACGAACCGGTTTTATTGCAGGCTTGTATTGAAGGACTGAACCTCAAACCCGGCGGCACGTACGTCGATGTGACGTTCGGGGGCGGGGGCCATTCCCGCGAGATTTTACGGCAGTTGCAGCCCGGTTCTGATTCGGAGGGTCGGCTTGTCGCCTTTGATCAGGACCCCGACGCCCGGGCCAACGCCGACGCCATCGACGACCCGCGCCTGACGTTCGTTGCGGCCAATTTCCGGCACTTGAAACGGTATTTACGGCTTCACAAAATCGATCACGTCGACGGTATTCTGGCCGATCTAGGCATTTCGTCGCACCAGATTGACACGCCGAAACGCGGCTTTTCAACCCGCTTCGACGCCGATCTCGACATGCGCATGAGCCAGTCGGGTGAGCTGACGGCCCGCAAAGTCATCAATGAGTATCCGGAGGATCAGTTGCATAAAATTTTCGGGATGTACGGCGAGGTGATCAACGCCCGAACGCTGGCCAGCGTCGTTGCGTCGAGCCGCGTCAACCGGTCGATTGAAACCGTCAATGACCTGAAAGCCGTGCTGCAACGGTATGCGCCCCGCGGAAAAGAACATAAATATTTCGCGCAGGTCTTTCAGGCGCTGCGCATTGAGGTCAACCAGGAACTGGCTACTTTGGAAGAATTTCTGACGCAGGTTCCGGAGGTGCTGGCGCCGGGCGGGCGGCTGGTGGTGATGTCCTACCATTCGCTGGAAGACCGGCTGGTGAAAAACTTTATCCGGTCGGGCAACTTCCGGGGCGATGTGGAGAAAGACCTGTACGGAAACGAACTGAAACCGCTCCAGTCGATCACGCGCAAACCGATTGAAGCCTCGGCGGAGGAAGTCGACCGGAATCCGCGGGCACGAAGCGCCAAACTACGGATTGCTGAAAAACGGTCAAGTTAACCATTCAACGATATGGCCCAAAACACCTATAAAACACCGCCCAAAGCGCCCGTCGTGAAGAAAAAGCGCGAGAACCGCCTTCTAAACTACCTGAACCAGACCATCGGGTTCGACCGGCTGTTTGGCGAAGACAACCCCTGGCCCATCAAGCATTTCGACCGCATTATGTGGATTTCGTTTCTGCTGATCCTGTACATCGGATTCAACCACAACGCCGAGCGCCTGATCCGGAACATCCAGCGGGTAAAAGCGGTCGTGGACGAGAAACGGGCCGAATACACCACGCTTCAGGCCGATTTCAAGAAAAGCGGGAAACAATCCGAAATCAGCAAGCACGTAATTGCTACCGGCCTGGAAGAACCCGTAACTCCGCCCCTGAAGATTGTTGTTAAATCCGAGGAAGACACCCAGCCATGAACGTCAAAAAGGACATTTTACGCCGGGCTGCGCTGGCGTCGGTGGCGATTTTCCTGTTTGCTCTGGCGATTATCGCCCGGCTAACGTACGTTCAGTTTTTTCAAAAGCAGAATGGCCGTTTGTGGAAAGACCGGATTACGCAGTACCACATCAAACGGGATACGCTCCGGGCCACCCGGGGCAATATTTTCTCGCGCAACGAAGACCCGCTGGCCACCTCGCTTCCCTACTATTACGTCGGTATCGACCCCTGCGTCGCCAAGACCGATTCGTTCAACAAAAAGATCGACTCACTTGGTATCCTGCTGGCGCGGAAATTTGGTGAACGTTCGCGGGATGAGTACACCTACATGATCCGGAAGGCGCGCGAAAGCGGCCGAAAATACGTCTTGCTGAGCCGGAAAAAAATCTCGTTTCAGGAACGGATGGCAATGCAGAAATGGCCGTTTTTCCGGCGCGACCGGCGGCAGGGCCTGGGCGGTGGAAAATTCGATGCCGTTTACCAGCGCTACCACCCCTACGGACGCATGGCCCTGCGGACGGTCGGGTACCTGAACCCCGAAACGTCGCGCGGATTTGTTGGACTGGAATCCAGTTTTCAGAAGGAACTGGCGGGAAAAGACGGTGTTGGGCTGGTGGAGGAATTGTCCGGGGGAGTACGAATGCCGCTGGAAGACGGTTCGGACATCAAGCCGGAACCCGGGCTGGACATTTACACCACCATCGACGTCAACTTTCAGGACATGGCCGAAACGGCCCTGCTGCACGGCCTGGAGAAGTACCAGGCTGAACGTGGTTGCCTGATTGTGATGGAAGTCGAAACCGGCGAAATCCGGGCCATGGCGAATCTGACCCTGCAAAACGGCAAATACGTCGAAAACTTTAACCACGCGCTGGCGGGCGGCACCGATCCCGGTTCAACCTTCAAGCTGCCGACAATGATTGCGCTGCTGGAAGAAAAAGCGATTCGGCCCGATCAGATGGTGCATACGGGCGGGGGGGCGGTTCTGTACCGGGGTCGCCGGATTTCGGATACCAAACGGGGGGGCCACGGCAGCATCACCGCCCAGCAGGTTTTCGAAAAATCGTCGAACGTCGGTGTACACATGCTGATGAACAGCTTCTACAACCGCCCGGAAACGTACTGCCGGTACATGCGCCAGTTTCGGCTCGATAAGCCCATCGGGTTACAGCTCCGGGGCGAAACCAAACCCGTGGTTCCGAACCCGCAGTCGCCGGGCTGGAGCCGTTTGTCGCTCAGTTCGATGGCCATTGGGTATGAGTTAAAATTGACGCCGTTGCAGATGCTGGCCTTCTACAACGCGGTTGCCAACGACGGTAAGTGGGTGCAACCCATGCTGGTGAAGCAGATACGGCGGGCCAACGAAGTCGTCAAAGAATTTGAACCGTACGTGGCGCCGGATCCGATTTGCAGTCAGTCGACCATCCGGCTGGCCAAAAAAATGCTCGAAGGCGTGGTTGAACACGGCACCGCCCGGAAAAGCCAGAGCCCGTATTACCGGTTTGCGGGCAAAACCGGTACGGCCCAGAGGCTCATCAACGGCCGGTATCAGGTGGGCAAATATTACACGTCCTTTATCGGTTATTTTCCGGCCGAAAAACCGAAGTACAGCATTGCCGTCGTTGTGGACACGCCCCACGGTGCCAGCATCGACCTGCTGTACGGGGGCAGCGTTTCGGCGCCGGTATTCCGGGAAATTGCCGACCGGATTTACGCCTACGACATTCCCATGCACCGGCCTTTCGCCAGCACTTCCAAACCGGTTCGTCCGTCTAGCCGGGGCATCAAAGCCGGTTTTGCCGACGACATCCGGACCATCAGTACGGAGCTGAATATCAACACACCGCCCAGTCCCGACGGTTGGGTGAAAGCCGAAACGGAAGGCTCAAAAACGCAGTGGGTGAGCCAGCCCACGCAAACCCGGGTACCCGACCTGCGCGGCATGACGCTGCGCGACGCCCTGCACCTGCTCGAAAACCGGGGCTTCCGGGTTCGATTTGAAGGCTACGGCAAAGTGGTCGATCAATCGGTTCCGCCGGGAAGTCCGTTGCCACATCCGCGCAAAATTACGCTAACTTTGCGGCAAACCGCCCGGCCCGATACGCTGGCAGTTGCCCTCAACAAACATAATCAACCCGGAAAGTAAGGATGCGAGAGCCTTTTTTTCCCGTTTATCTATGCTGTTAACCCATATTTTGTATAAAGTACCGCTGCTGTCGACCTCTGGCAACATGAGTGTTGAAGTTGACCAGTTGACGATGGACTCGCGAAAGGCGCGCCCGGGCAGTTTGTTTGCCGCCGTTCGCGGGACGCAGACCGACGGCCACCGGTTTATTAATAAAGCCGTTGAACAGGGAACAACCGTTATTTTGTGTGAGGAGTTGCCCGAAAACCGGTCCGAACACGTCACCTACGTTCAGGTTCAGGACAGCAGCTACGCGCTGGGGCTGATTGCGGCCAATTTTTACGATCATCCTTCCAAAAAGCTGAAACTGGTCGGCGTGACCGGCACCAACGGCAAAACCTCAACGGCTACCCTACTGTTTCGGCTGTTTCGGCAACGGGGTTACCGGGTGGGCCTGCTCTCAACGGTGCAGAACCAGATTGACGAAACCGTCATTCCGGCCACCCACACCACCCCCGACACCATTGCCCTGAATGAGCTGCTGGCGCGGATGGTTCAGCACGGTTGCAGCCACTGTTTCATGGAAGTAAGCTCACACGCCGTGGTTCAGCACCGGATCGTCGGTCTGCATTTCGCCGGGGGTATTTTCACGAACATTACGCACGACCACCTCGATTTTCACGAGACGTTTGATAATTACATTAAAGCCAAAAAAGGCTTTTTCGACCAACTACCGGCCTCGGCTTTCGCCCTGACAAATCTGGACGACAAGCGCGGGCTGGTGATGCTGCAAAATACGGCGGCCCAGAAAGAAAGCTACTCGCTGCAAACACTGGGGTCCTTCAAGGGCCGGATCATGTCAGAGGGCCTGTACGGGATGCAGATGGATGTCGATGGGCGGGAGGTATGGTTTAAACTGACAGGCCGGTTCAACGCCTACAACCTGCTGGCGGTTTACGGAGCAGCCGTTTTGCTGGGCGAAGACCGCGAAGAGGTATTGACCCAGCTTTCCGTTTTACCGAGTCCGCCGGGCCGGTTTGAGATGGTCATTGCCGACAACAAACCCGTGGGCATTGTCGATTACGCCCACACGCCGGATGCGCTGCAAAACGTACTGGAAACAATTGCGGGGCTGCGGCAGGGCAACGAGCAAATCATTACGGTTGTGGGATGCGGAGGAAACCGGGATGCGGCCAAGCGCCCCATTATGGCCGAAATTGCCTGCAAATACAGCGACCGGGTGATTCTGACCTCCGACAATCCGCGCAACGAAGACCCAATGGCCATTCTGGAACAAATGCAGGCCGGGGTTCCGCCCGTTGCCTTCAAGAAAACCCAAACCATTGTTGACCGGCGCGACGCCATCTTTCGGGCCGTGGAGATGGCCCAGCCCAACGATGTCATTGTGGTGGCCGGTAAAGGCCACGAAGCGTACCAGGAAATCAACGGTGTCAAACACGATTTTGACGACCGCAAAGTTCTGCGCGAGGCTTTTCAACAATCCATTGCCGAAAAATAACGGGATAGCCAGGGGCTGAAGGCTGGACGCCGGAACGGTTTCCGGAAAACCACCTTCGTTGCCCCGACGATTCTGAACCGGGATATTCAACTAATTAAACGTTATGCTTTATTACCTCTTCACCTACCTCGATCAGCAGTTCGACTTTCCCGGCGCCGGGGTTTTTCAGTATCTATCGTTCCGGGCGGGCGCGGCCATTACGCTGTCGTTGCTGATTGCGGCTGTTTACGGGCGTCAGATTATCGACATGCTGCGCAAATTGCAAATCGGTGAAGAAATTCGGGATCTAGGGCTGGAAGGACAAATGCAGAAACGCGGAACGCCTACAATGGGCGGGTTCATCATTCTGGCGTCGCTGGTTTTTCCGACCCTGCTGTTTGCCAAGCTGACCAACGTGTATATTGTGCTGTTGCTGGTTTCAACGATCTGGACCGGAATGATCGGCTTTCTGGACGATTACATCAAGGTGTTCAGGAAAAACAAGGAAGGGCTGCATGGACGCTTCAAGATTGTCGGTCAGGTGGGTCTGGGCCTGATTGTGGGGCTGACGCTGTATTTCAACGACTACGTTAAGATCCGGGTTTACAAGCCAGGCGTCATCAACACTTCCATCGGGCAGATTGAATACGGATCGTTTCAGGATGTCAAATCCATGTCGACCACCGTACCTTTCTTAAAGAACAATGACTTCAATTACACGGCTTTACTGCCCGATTTTATTCCGGATGAGTACACCTGGGTTCTTTACGTAGCCATCGTCATTTTCATCATTACGGCGGTTTCCAACGGGGCTAACATTACCGACGGCATCGACGGTCTGGCCGCCGGAACGTCCGTCATCATCGGGTTAACGCTGGGCGTTTTTGCGTATCTGTCCAACAACAAAACCTTTTCCCAGTACCTCAACATCATGTACATTCCCTACTCGGGTGAAATGGTGATTTTCTGTGCGGCTTTTGTGGGGGCCTGCGTCGGATTTTTGTGGTACAATTCTTACCCGGCTCAGGTGTTTATGGGCGATACCGGCAGTTTGATGCTGGGCAGTATCATCGCCGTGCTGGCGTTGGCTACCCGGAAAGAATTACTAATTCCGGTGATGTGCGGTATTTTTCTGGTCGAACTTGTATCCGTTATTATGCAGGTTAGTTACTTTCGCTACACCAAGCAAAAATACGGGGAAGGCAGGCGCGTTTTCCTGATGTCGCCGTTGCACCACCATTTCCAGAAAAAAGGCTACCACGAAGCCAAAATTGTTACCCGTTTCTGGATTATCGGAATTATTCTGGCAGTTATTACGCTGGTGACGCTAAAACTTCGCTAACATTCGGACCGCTGTCCATCCTCAAACGTCCGACGAAAAGCGATTACAACCGATAAAGAGCTTTTGAAGTAGCTGAAATTTTCAAACACCCTTGTATTTCAGAAATATACGCTCTATATTTGCACTCCCGTTTTTGGACGGGAGTTTTTGTGTATAGCGCAAGTAATTGTCTATCAATATATAATCTCCCATAAACAAGTGGATACGTTAAGCTACAAGACCATTTCGGCCAACAAAGCGACGGCGCAGAAAGACTGGGTGGTCATTGACGCGGAAAATCAGGTGTTAGGTCGGTTGGCGAGCCAGGCGGCAAAAATCATCCGCGGCAAGAACAAGGCCAACTTTACGCCGAACGTTGACTGTGGTGACAATGTCATCATCATCAACGCCGATAAAATTAAACTTACCGGTAAGAAAATGACCGATAAGGTGTATGTTCGTCACACCGGCCACCCCGGTGGTCAGCGGTTCCGGACGCCCCGCGAAATGATGGACAAGAACCCGGCCTTCATTCTGGAGCACGCCATCAAAGGTATGTTGCCGAAAAACCGCCTGGGTAGCCGGTTGTTCACCAACCTGCACGTTTACGCCGGAAACCAGCATCCGCACGCGTCGCAGCAACCGAAAGAAATTAAACTGGATTACTAATAAATAGAGGTTAGACGTAAGACAAGAGGCTAAAGAATTGGATCGTCTCTTCTCTCTCGTCTTTCGTCTCATATCTTAAACAATGGAACGAATCAATGCATTAGGTCGCCGGAAAACAGCCGTGTCGCGCGTGTACCTGTCGATCGGTACCGGCAACATCGTTATTAACGGCCGAGATTACAAACAGTATTTTCCTACGGAAGTTCTGCAAATCGTTCTGAAGCAGCCGCTGGCTACGATCAGTGCCCCGGAAGGTTACGACGTGAAAGTAAACGTTCGCGGTGGCGGTATTTCCGGCCAGGCTGAGGCAACCCGGATGGGTATTGCCCGCGCGCTGTGTGAATTGAACCCCGAGTTTCGTCCGGCCCTGAAAAAAGAAGGCTTCCTGACCCGCGATTCCCGCATGGTTGAACGGAAGAAATACGGTCGTGCCAAAGCTCGTCGTCGGTTCCAGTTCTCGAAACGTTAATTATTTATCGTTTCACGATTTGTCCAGGCCGCACTTGTCTGATGCCGATGTGCGGTGCTGCGTATTTTCAGTATTCATTTTTCATTCTACATTCCAATGGCACAAGTAGAGTATAAAGATCTTCTGGATGCAGGTGTGCACTTTGGCCACCTTACCCGGAAATGGGATCCCCGTATGGCACCGTACATCTTCATGGAGAAGAACGGTATCCATATCATTGACCTGAACAAGACGCTGGCGTCAATCGACGAAGCAGCCGCTGCCATCAAAGGCATCGTTCGTTCAGGCCGTAAAGTGATGTTCGTCGCTACGAAAAAACAAGCACAGGAAATTGTTACGGAAGAAGCGCGTCGCCTGAAGATGCCCTACGTAACGGATCGCTGGCTGGGCGGTATGCTGACCAACTTCGCTACAATCCGGAAATCATTGAAGAAGATGCAGGGCATCGAAAAAATGATGAAGGATGAGACTACCTACAAAAGTCTGGCAAAACGGGAACGGTTGACGGTATCCCGCGAAAAAGATAAACTGGAGCGCGTATTAGGTGGAGTTGCTGACCTGACGCGTTTGCCGGCGGCTCTGTTCATCGTTGACGTAAAACGGGAGCACATTGCCGTTGCCGAAGCAAAACGGCTGGGTATTCCGGTTTTCGCGATGTGTGATACCAACTCGAACCCGGATGAAGTAGATTTCCCGATTCCGGCCAACGACGATGCGTACAAATCGATCCGTTTGATCACGCTGGCGATTGGTAAGGCAATCGAAGAAGGTCTGCTGGAGCGGAAGCAGGATAAAGACGATCAGCGCTTGCAGGAAGAGGAAGAAGCGAAACGGGCGGAAGATGTACGTTCATCGCAGGCTGAAGGCCAGTTGGTTGAAGCTGAAGGTGAGGCCAGCGGCCCGGTTGCGGCTGATCAAGCAGACGAGCAGGAGGATTAAGACTATCTAAGAGCAACGATGTTGCCAAGCTTATACGTTCGGATAGCCCGTAGCCTCGCTATGGGCTATTCCGTTTCCGGTGATCTGATTACCAAATAGTTTACACGATTTAGAACTTGCTAACAGAAAATTAATAAACAAACAATGGCTATTACCGCACAAGACGTTAACAGACTCCGGCAGGAAACTGGCGCCGGTATGATGGATTGCAAAAAAGCACTCACTGAAGCCGACGGCGATTTCGAGAAAGCAAAAGATATCCTGCGCAAGCAAGGCCAGAAAATCGCTAGCAAACGTGCCGAAAATACAACTTCTGAAGGAAAGGTTCTAACGCACGTTAGCCCGGATGGCAAAACAGGCCGTATCATCGGCTTTGCCTGCGAAACGGAACCCGTATCGAACGTGGCCGATTTCCAGAACCTGGCAATGTCCCTGATGGACAACGCCGTTGCTGCGAAACCGACGACGAAAGAAGAACTGCTGGCCTTACCGCAAGGTGATGGTCGGAGCCTCCAGGATCACATCACGGACCTGATGGGAAAAATCGGTGAGAAACTGGACGTTATTGCTTACGAAGTCGTAACGGCAGAGCAAGTAATTGCCTACAACCACTCAAACGGCAAATTAGGTGTTTTAGTTGGTCTGGACAATCTGAACGGCACTGAAGTAACCGAAGTTGGTAAAGATATTGCAATGCAAATTGCGGCTATGAAACCTGTAGCCATCGACAAAGACGGCGTTGATTCCAGCATCGTTGAACGCGAAATCGAAATCGGTAAAGATCAGGCTCGTGCAGAAGGAAAACCGGAAGCCATGCTCGAAAAAATTGCGATGGGTAAGCTGCAGAAATTCTACAAAGAAAACACACTGCTGAACCAGGAATTCGTAAAAGATTCTTCGCTGACCATTGCTCAGTTACTGGACAAAACCAGCAAAGGATTAACGGTTACGGCCTTCAAACGCATTTCTATCGGCTAAGCGAATCTTGCTTGCATCTTATAAAAAAGCCCGGTCTATTTAGACTGGGCTTTTTTTATGATATATAAACTATTTTTATTTTATTTGCACATACAATTATAATTCAATTCTGTCAATCAACATGAATACTGAGCGTTAACTCAACTAAGAAAGTTACTTTATCGCTATTTAATCGTCATACAGAATGATTGCATCGTTAGAATTAAAACGGATGACGGATGAAGAGCTTGTTCGTCTGTATGTCGCGAGTCAGAGTAACCGCTACTTTGAACACTTGTACAGCCGATACAATGATAAAGTATACCGAAAATGCCTGATGTTTACCAAAGACCCCGTCAAAGCGGAAGACTTTACGCACGATATTTTCCTGCGATTGATCGTGCGTTTAAGCAGCTTCAAAGAACAGTCTAAATTTTCGACCTGGCTGTATTCAATCACCTACAATTACTGCACGGATCAGCTTCGGTCAAACCGAAAGCGGATTGAAGTACCCGTCCATGAAGAAATGGAGTGGCTTGATGACGGTGATGATAAGGAAGTGATGGAGATGGAGGCCCAGCGGCTGCAGGTAGCCCTTGGGCAGCTAACCGTGGAGGAGCAAAGCTTGCTGCTTATGAAATACCAGGACGACGTCAGTATTAAGGAAATAGCGAACATTCATAATCTGAGCGAAAGTGCGGTAAAGATGCGGTTGAAACGGGCAAAAGAGAAGCTGAAGAAGCGCTATCTAGAAACTATGCTTTTTGTTGGCCTGCTGATTGCCAAATTTATAGCCTGGACAAGAGTTCATAAATAACGATACTGGAATAAATGGATTCAAACTATAATGTCTTCAAAGAGATTGAGCCGCCCGACTCCTGTCCTCCCCATATAAAGAGTTGGTCTCGGAGATCGATCTAATCCGTAATTCGCTCACCCTTATCGAGATTTTCGTCGATGATTTAATGAAGGTAGCATCGTCGCTGATCTCAATTCCTCAATTACCTGACAATTCTCAAAACCTTAACTAGGTCTTCTTATGGATCGGGTGCCTGCTTTCGTCGATATCTTAATCAACACATTTACCACCCTCATTAATCAGTTCATTGATTTTGTGCCCCGCATCATCGGTGCTGCATTCATTATGGCCATTGGGTTCGGTGTAGCAAAAGCACTCGCTCTGCTCGTATCGAAGCTGCTGGATCGCGTTGGTATCAACCGAATCGGCGACCGGTTGACGGAAATTGACTTCATCAAACGGCTTAAGACCGAAATCAAGCTAAGCGATATTGTTTCTAAAGTGCTGTATTATTTTGTATTATTGATTTTTTTAATGGCTGCAACCGAAACACTTGGGGTTTCGGCCATTACGGAAATGGTCAAGTCACTGGTTGACTTTATTCCCCGGTTAATTGCTGCCGCCATTATGTTACAGGTGGGAGTATTAGTAGCCGATGCGTTGAAAGGAGCGGTTATAACGCTTTGCCAGTCGTTTAACATTGCTTCGGGCAGGCTCCTGGGTATGATTGTCTTTCTTCTTTTTGATCATTACGCTCATCAGCGCTCTGGGGCAGGCAGGCATCAATACGGAGCTTCTGGAATCAAGCTTCAACCTACTGATTGGCGGAGTCATTTTTGCTTTCGCGGTTGGCTACGGGATGGCGTCGCGGGACGTCATGGCCAACATTTTATCTTCTTTCTACAGCAGAAACCGTTTCTACGAAGGACAAGTGATTCGGATTGGCGATACCAAAGGAACAATTCTTCGGATAGATCATACGTCCCTAACCCTCCAGACCGGCGACACAACCACGATTATTCCCCTACAAAGCCTGCAGGCTAGTAACATCGAAGTTTTCAACTAATCTCTCTCCTACCAGCGGTTGCTTTACAAAATGAAAAAAGAACTTTACACCTTCTTTCTGCTCTGCCTGAGTACCGCATCGGTGGCGCAAACCCTAACGCGGCTTGATTCAATCAAGGTTGTTCCATTGGATACGGTTTACTGGAAGCGGTCAGCTCAGGTTGGGATCAACCTGAATCAAGGCTCTTTTAGCAACAACTGGAAGGGTGGCGGGGTCAACTCCGTTGCTTTGGGTGCTTTTTTCAACGCGAAATCCGATTACATGCAGCGACGCTTCAACTGGACCAGTGAAGTGCAGCTACAATACGGGATTGTGAAGAATGAAGGGCAAGACTCCCGTAAAAACGTTGACCGGATCTTTCTGGATACAAAAGTGGGATATCGATTGAACCCTGTCTGGCTGGCTTTTGGTAACATTAACTTTCTGTCGCAGTTTGCTCCGGGTTATCGGTATGAATCACTGGCGGGCGGTGGTGAACGTAGTTTGTTGATATCAAACTTTTTTGCACCGGCTTTTCTAACAGAATCCATGGGTTTGGAATACAAACCGGCGACGTATTTCAACCTGCAATTTGGTTTGGGTACAATTCGGCAGACATTCGTGCTGGATGACGCTATTGAGACTGGTGAACCGACCCGTTACGGGGTAGCGCCCGGTAAAAAGGTACGCAATGAATTTGCTTTCCAGCTTATTGCCAACTATGATCGTAACATTGCGGAAAATCTTAATCTGAAAGCCCGTTACCTGCTTTTCGCTAATTACGCTACGCTGAATGCCATTGATCACCGTCTCGATGTTTCCCTGACAGCCAAGGTTAATCGCTTTGTGAATGTTAATCTAACCGGCATCATTCTTTATGATAAGGATCAGGACGAAGCTGTTCAATACAGCCAGGGATTGGCAATCGGTTTTCTGTATGCGTTTTAAGCATCAAAAACGGCCACGCTCAGGCCGCTTATGCACCGGACTATAGGTAAAAACCACCATCACAAAAAAAATATTTTCTTTATCGGATTTTAAAATGGAGGGCAAGACTAATTGTGCTTGCTCCCAAACTATTCAACCGTCTAACGGTCACCAAATCTGAAATTGCTGAATGAAAGTCTGTTTGTATTGTCGTCCCAGCGGCACCGTATGTTTCCCGATGGTTATTTCGCGATCCGAGAAGCCTTCTACCTTTTTAATGTGAACCGCGAAAGAACGGTGAACCCGAATTAGATGTGGCTCATTCAATCGTTCTAACAATGTGCTAATTGTTAACCGTATCGCGTATTTTCGGTCATTCGTAACAATTGTTGTGTAGGCCCCATCCGCTTCCAAGAGCAGAATGTCGTTCAATAAAATTTTAACAAACTGGTAATTGTGCTTAATAAAGATGAGGTTGTCGATCCGCAATATGGTTTCGCGGGAAGGAGCATCTTTTTCCAGGATCCCGTTTAATTCGGTGCCCTCATCCTGCACAGCAACTTGCTGTTTGCTGCTAAAATTGAACAGTGCTAGCTCGATAGCAATGCGGAGATTGCTAGTGATAATGGGCTTGGTTAAATAGGCAGAAGGAAAGGTGTGTTTAGCCCGTTCCAGCGTTTTTTTGTCAGACAAAGCCGTGGTATAGATAACCGGTACTGGCCGCAAAGCCTGAATCTGGCTAATGGTTTCAATACCGTCCCAATCACCTTTCAATTGAATATCGCAAATGACCAGGTCGACTCGTTGATTTTTAAATAAGTCTAACGCCTTACGGCCGTTGTTGGCAATGCCAATTACATAATATCCTTCTTCTTCGAGTGTATCTGACAAATCCATGGCTAGAATAGCCTCGTCTTCAATCACCAGAATTTGGACTTTTTCCTTTTCCATGCAGCTCCTACAATAAGGATAAATTACCAGTTGATCGCTAACATAAAGTTAACAACTGTTCAGCATTCCAAGCGTTCCATTTCAATGCCAAAAATCAACCGTTCAGGTACCAATCTATGTCGTTAATGGCTTTTTGTCAGTCTGATATTTAAGTAAAGTATAATTTGAACAATTATTCGATAACCGATTTGCAATTAGATCTTTTATTAAGAAAATTATAGTATGTTAATGCCAATCTCCAACTCCACCGTTTCCGTAACTACTGACTCTGTACTGCAACTGTATTCCCGGGGTTCACGGCAGCATTATTTCCCAACTTCAGAACTCATCTATTTGCAGGGAGATGGTAATTATACTTGGTTACATTGGGTAAACCGTCCTTCAATAATCATGCCCAAGACATTAAAACAACTGGCAGAGATGTTACCTCCTGGTAAATTCATCCGGGTCCACCGCAACAGCATTGTGAACTGCCAGTATGTCGAGCGTCTCGAACGTTTGAAAGCCGGTTTAGGCATCATTCACCTGGTTAATGGAAGTGCGCTTCCTGTATCCCGACGCCGGTGGGAATCCATTTCTGAATTATTGGGAAACGCTTAGTCTTCCAGTGAGTACCTGTTTTTGTGGCTGTTCTATCCGTTAAATAGCTATTTTTCCACTAAAACCGCCAGTAATGCCATCTACTAAAGATAATCCTCAACAACAGAACATCATCTTGTCGGATCTACTCTTTATTTATACGGAAGGAGAGCAAAACTGGATTGTTTATCTAAACAGCAATAAACAACAGTGTGTTTCAACTTCTGATTCTCTTACGTACTGGGAGAACAGGCTACCTGATTTCTGGCGCATCAATGAGTCTTATTTAATCAATCCAGCTCTCATTTACCGATTCCACCCAGCCGAAATGCCCCATTTTCCACTGCCACTGGTTGAACTGATTACAGGGAGGACTTTGGCGATCAGCCGCCAGAAAAGGGAAGTGATTCAACAAAAGTGGAATCGACTACAACACTCACTTGTTTCCTGAGAAGGAGAACAGCATCCCGGCTCTGATCGAGAAACCGGTAACAAAAAGCGCGATATCGTTGGATATCGCGCTTTTTGTTACCGGTCAATTTAGTGTGTTAGTTACTTGATAGCAAAAGAACCTTCACCAATCCGGAAACCTTCCGAGTAAAACTCGATGGTGTATTTACCCGGCTTATAAGGCACCGTACCCCGGTTGTAGGTCAACTCCACGTTCTGGTTGTTGTTGGTGAACGGTACCGTTTGTTTAACGGTATAGATCTGCTCTTCGCCGTTAACTTGGAATGTACCAGAGCCATTTGCCATGTCTGAAACCACGGCACCCGTTGGATCCAGTACCCGAACATAAACATCCTTGTTTTCCTGCCTGGTGAGCGGGTTTTCAGGCAACATATAAACGACTTTCAGTTTGTCAACGCGTTTTGACTTCACTTCATCTTGCGTCGCGTCCCGCTGCTTGCCTTTTGAATTCAGCGCGTAAACCCGAACATTTTGGGCTTTAAGGGCAGCCGCACGGGTTACTTTGTCGGTCAAATCTCGGTTAGCAGCCGTGTAGGTTGTCACCGAATCCTGTAACGTCTGTTTCTCCGTCTGCAGGGTCGTGTTAGCGTCAGTTAACGTTTGATTGTTTGTGACTAACAACTGGTTTTCAGATCTGAGCTGTGCAATCAGTGTGTCTTTTTCAACCAGATAAGCTTCGTACTGCTTAATTTTAGCTTCGTATTTAGCGATTGAAATACGTTGGCCTTTCCGAAGCGCTGCCTTGTCACGTTCCAGACTTTCTTTTACACGCTGAAGGTCCGTAACGTCACCACCTAACTTTTTAACTTCGGCGATTTTAGCATCCAAAGCCGTCGAAATCGAATCGAGTCTTGTCCGGGTTGTCGCTAGTTCTTCTACGCGGGTAGCAATGGTTGCTTCCTGATTTTTACCAACTTCTTTTTGTTCGTAAAGCAGATAACTAGATACCCCTGCAAGAATGGTCATGATCACTAAGGCGGCTACCAGCGCGCCATTTGCTTTTGGCTTATTGTTCTCCATAACTACTTTGTGCGGTTTGATTTAATTAGACAGAAGTAAACAAAAAAAATAGGTAAATAATTGTCATTCAATCGAGTTAGGGTTGTAACAAACAACTTTCATGCGCAGTTTTAATTGGACACATTGTATCCATAACGGGCACTTTTGTAAAGTTAGTGTATCACGGAAATAATTTTTATCCAAACATCAATTTCATCAAAAACCGCTTTCATTGTCAAAAGAGCTATCAGTTATAACCTGTTTTACGTCCAAAATGTTATATATAACCTATAAATAGCTCTAGAAAGTTCCCGAATCCCAGCTTATGCCTGAATTACCCGAAGTTGAAATTTATCGTCTTTACCTGGAGTCTTCCTCATTGCATCAGCCCGTTGAAGACATCGAGGTAGAAGACCCCAAATTACTAACCACTCCATTCGCCACCCTGCAGGAAGCCCTCAAGGGACGCTGGTTTACCGGTACCGAGCGAGTTGGTAAGAACCTGTTTGTTTTCACCGATGGTCCCGATCACCCTGAACAACCGTTGATTTTACACATGCATTTCGGGATGACTGGCGATCTGGAATATTATCATTCCTCGCTCGACCGGCCCAAGTACGCCCGGATTGTTTTTCACTTCCGGAACGGGTTTAATCTGGGCTTTATCTGCCCGCGTAAATTCGAGCGAATCGGCCTGATCGATGATATACCTACTTATTTAAAGCGAAAAAAGATTGGTAAAGACGGTTTGATAATCAGCCTTTCCGAACTGGATAGCCAAATTCGGCGTAAAAAAGCCTTCATCAAACCGGTTCTGATGGATCAATCCACGGTGGCGGGTTTGGGCAACTGGATTGTCGATGAAGTGCTGTTCCAGGCCCGCGTTCATCCCGAAAAACGCACCGAGAACTTAACCGACGACGACATCAAGCGCCTGCACGACGCCATTCAACTGGTGCTGACAATTGCAATCCGCCACGAAGCGCAATACCGTGATTTTCCGATTCATTTCCTGATTCACGTTCGGGAGTGGGACAATTCTCCGTACGACGATGTGGAGGCTCATAAGTTCTGCCCCCGCTGCGGTACCCGAATCGCCAAATCCGAAGTAGGGGGCCGGACCACGTATTACTGTCCGAACGACCAACGGTTATGACAGTCGAAACTTACTTGTTGCGTCCGTAAACCTGTTGTAGTCAAATTTTTGGTAGGATACGGTCCAAGGTCCGTAGGTGGGTTGGGAAAAATTGCCTTTCTTGCAAATTCCTAACCCGAATACCACCTTGGCTACCGTACTTCCTGAGTTCCGCGCGGGTCGATTGATGTCGATGGACGCGTACCGCGGTTTTGTTATGTTTCTGATGACCGCCGAAATCCTGCATTACGGCCGGATTTCGGAAGCTCTGCCCGATAGCGCCTTCTGGCGTTTCATGGCGCATCATCAGGACCACGTTGAATGGTTTGGCTGCACCCTGCACGATCTGATTCAACCGTCATTTTCTTTTCTGGTGGGCGTTGCTCTCCCCTATTCCATCGCCAGTCGGCAGTCCAGAGAATCCTCCTTTGGTTCGATGTTCCTCCAAACGCTTCGCCGGTCGCTAATCCTGATTTTGCTCGGCATCGCCCTGCGTTCGGTAGGGCGCGAACAAACCAATTTTACGTTTGAGGATACCTTAACCCAAATTGGCTTGGGATACCCATTTTTGTTTCTGCTGGGTTTTCGGCCCACGCGCACGGTCTGGATTGCGCTGGCGGTAATTTTGGTCGGCTACTGGCTGGCCTTTGTACTCTATCCGCTGCCCGGACCCGGTTTTTCTTACGAAGCCGTGGGGGTTCCCGCCGACTGGCCCTACCACCGAACCGGCCTAGCAGCCCATTTCAACAAAAACAGCAACCTGGCTTGGGCCTTTGATACGTGGTTTCTGAACTTGTTTCCGCGCGCCAAACCTTTTCTGTACAACGGCGGGGGCTACGCGACCCTGAGTTTCATCCCGACGCTGGGCACAATGATTTTGGGTTTGCAGGCCGGTCGCTGGTTGCGCGCCGAATTACCGTCTTCCGAACTGCTCAAGCGCTTTCTGATTGCCGGAGCGATTGGCTTAGCAACCGGCTGGCTCCTGACCGTTACCGGAATCTGTCCTTCCATCAAACGCATCTGGACACCCGGATGGGTACTCTTCAGCGGAGGCTGGTGCTTCCTGCTGCTGGCGGCTTTCTACTACCTGATTGATGTGCGGCAATCGCGGGGTTGGGCGTTTCCCCTCGTGGTCATTGGTATGAACTCCATTGCTATTTACTGCCTGGTTCACCTCATCGACCGTTTTATCATCGACACCTTCAAGACGCATCTGGGGCAGACGATCTTTGAGCGGTTCGGACCGTATGAACCCTTGGCGAGTGGCGGAGCGGCTCTGCTGGTTTTCTGGCTGATTTTGTACTGGATGTACAAAAAGAAAATCTTTATTCGGGTGTAGGGTTTACAGCCGTTTGCTTTCATCAACTATGATCAGAAACTGTTTTCAATTGTTGCTTTTCGTCGCCGTTCCCGTCTTTCTGGGCATGACGTTCAAGAAAACGCCCAAACCCATTGTCCTGGCCTACGTAGGCGGTTTTCGTGGTCTGGTCGACACCGATCAGATCATGGCGGAAAAACTAACGCACATCAATTATGCGTTTGTGGATATCAAAAACAACCGGGCCTGGCTGCACAACCTGGCAACCGATACCACCAACTTTCGAAAGCTGAACAGTTTGAAAAAGCGCAATCCGGATCTAAAAATTCTGATTTCAATCGGCGGCTGGGCGTGGAGCGAAAACTTTTCCGACGCCGTTCTGAGCGATACCTCACGGCTGTCTTTCGCCCGGTCGGCGGCCGATATTGTGCGGCACTATGATCTGGACGGGGTTGATATTGACTGGGAGTACCCCGGCATGAAAGGCGAAGACAATGTGTTCCGGCCCGAAGACAAGGAGAATTTCACCCTGATGTTCAAGGCACTGCGCGAACAACTGGATGCGCTAAAACAACAAACCGGAAAAAAGTACTTCGTTACGACGGCGTTACCCGGTTTTAACGAAATTTTTGTGCACACGGAAATGGGGAAATTGCACCCGTATCTTGATTTCGTCAACGTCATGTCGTACGATTTTTACGTCAATGGCCCGCGGGTCGGCCATCACACGAACCTGTACCCGGGCAGCGGAGCCGAAAATGAGCCGTCGGGCGACCGGGCCGTTCAGCTTTACCGGGATGCGGGCGTGCCGGTGGAGAAACTGGTGCTGGGCCTGGCATTTTACGGGCGTGGCTGGCAGCTCGCCAATGACAACCACGAAGATGCGCCCCGCCAGGCGGTAAAAACCAACCGTGTCGGCGGCTACACCGTCATCAAAGACAGTTTGCTGACCAACCCCGCTTTTGTGCGTTACTGGGACCGCAAAGCCAAAGCACCGTACCTCTACCAGCCGGAGCAGAAGTTTTTTATCTCCTACGACGACGAGGAATCGGTACGGTACAAATGCCGGTATGCTCGTAAAAAAGGGATGGCGGGCGTAATGTTCTGGGAGTATTTCAACGACCCCAAAGGCTACCTGCTCACCGAGATCAACCGCCAGTTTCGGTAAATCTTACGAAAACTCGTAAAAACGGCGATCGGCAGCCTCCTCCAGCGATGCGTAGGATGCGTTGTGTAGCTTCCGCATCATAAAGCCGTGTTCTTTCAGGTAGTCCAGGTTGAGTTTCTTCATCAGACGGTGATGCGGTACGGTCGGACTCTCAACGTGCTGGACCCGGTAGTTTGGGAAGTAACCGTATACTTCCCCGGGCGTAATGCTGAACGGGGCCGCGTTCATTTCCGGCGCGTATTCCAGCGTTGTCAGAAAGTACTGAGTGCCGGGCAGAGTCAGTTCTTCCATTTTTTGCAGGTACTCCACCCGCATGGGAAGCGGTAACGCCACCAGTGAAGCACGGTCGTAAACGAGGTCAATCTCGCCGACTTCCCCGGGCGTCAGTGCGAACAAATCCTTGCAAAAGATGGTCAGATTGTTCGAAATATACCGCTCCCCAACTTTTTCATAGGCAAGCTGGTTTTCCGCAAAAAACTGCAGAATAATGCTTTCGTTCTGCTCCACTCCCACGACGCGTTCCGCAAATTGACTGAAATACACCAGGTCGAGCGATCGGCCGCACAAGGGCACCAGAATCGACTTTTCCATCAACGCAAACGGCGTCAGGTGTTTCAATACGTACGGGTGAACGTCCTGGCGGTGAAAGCGGGTGTTCGAACGACCCCACGAATCTGCCCAGACTTGCTTCTCCATTAGTACTTGTTGTTGTTCTTTGTTGTTCAGTAGTGTTGTTGTTGTGTCTTTCGACGCTACAAAGTTGGCAGATCAAACCGCGTTTTGGTAGAGTGAATGTACGGTTTCTGCAAAACACGTAGTTTTACGCAATGGGTACGTACCGATCCCAGCCGGCTCTTTTCGGACGGTCTGAATGGCTAAATGGCTCCTGAAACGGACGGAATCTGGCAAGGAAAGCCTTTACTGACCGGATGTGGAGTTTTCCGGTTCGGCAACAACCGCGGGCGCAGCACCCAATGTTCTGGCTACGAGAAAAAAGCTGACCAGCGTCAAAACCGCGCTCATGAGAAAAGGCGCGCCCGGAAAGTACACCGGCGCTTCGGGCTTGGTAAAATACGCAAACAGGTTTGTCATCAGCAACGGCCCCACAATAGAGGTCATACTCGCCAGGCTGGTCAAAGCGCCCTGCAATTCCCCCTGTTCGTTCGGCGGCACCTGCGTTGAGATCAGGCTCTGCACGGCCGGACCCGCCAAACCGCCCATCGAATACGGTATCATAAACGCAAACATCATCCAGCCCTGACTGGCGAAGGCAAATAAGACAAAACCAAGGGCCGAACACGCCAGACCGGTGAAAACCGCCTTCTTCTGGCCCAGTTTTGGAATGGCCACCCGGATGACGCCCCCTTGTACGATGGCGACCGTCAAACCGATAAACCCGAGCGAGTACCCCACCCAGGCTTCGTTCCAGTGGAATTTTTCGATGGTGTAGTACGTCCAGACCGACTGGGGTGCCTGACCCGCAATGTACAGTAAAACCATGGTACCGATCAGGCCGACAATAGCCGGGTAGCGCTTCAGGCGAGCCAGCGAGCCAATCGGATTCGCCCGCGTCCAGTCGAACGGACGGCGGTATTCCTGCGAAAGCGATTCCGGCAGAATGAAATAGCCGTAGATGAAGTTCAGCAAAGACAACCCGGCGGCAATCATAAAAGGCACGCGGCTGCCGTACTGACTAAAAATACCGCCGATGATGGGCCCGACAATAAAGCCCAGACCGAACGCTGCGCCCACCAGCCCGAAATTCTGCGCCCGTTTTTCCGGCGGACTGACGTCGGCAATGTAAGCGGACGCGGTGGTAAAGCTTGCTCCGCAGATACCGGCAATAAACCGCGCCACAAACAGCCAGGCAATGGTTGGGGCAAACGAACAAAAAATATAGTCGAGTCCCAGACCAAACAGGGAAATCAGCAGGATGGGCCGACGGCCAAACCGGTCGCTCAAACCGCCCAGAATGGGTGAAAAGATGAATTGCATGATGGCGTAGGAGAATGTAAGCCATCCACCGTACTGCGAAGCTTCACTGATGCCACCACCGGTTAGTTCCTCGATAAGCCGGGGAACAATCGGAGCAATAACCCCAATTCCTGTACAGTCAATCAGAATCGTAATGAAGATGAACGTCAGTGCCTGATTGCGTTGTGGAGCCATGCGGTAAAATTTTGCCCAAAGTTACGGCTTTCTGCCCATTTTTGTCTTCATTACCCGATATTCCACCAGCAACAGGATTTTATTCATTCGGGTATCTGAACCCCGGAATTAAACCATTATGACAACACTCGAAAATGATCTTCTGAAAGTAAGCATCCGGCCGAAAGGGGCCGAACTAACTTCCCTTTATAATAAGCAAACCGGTACGGAACACCTTTGGCAGGCTGACCCGGCAGTTTGGGCCTGGCACGCGCCGAATCTGTTTCCGATAGTGGGCGGCACCCTCGACAACCAGATTACCGTCGAGGGCAAAACTTACCCGATGGAGCGGCACGGTTTTGCCCGGCAATCGGAGTTTACGCTGGTTGAAGCCACTCCCACCAAGGCGGTATTTTCCCTTCAGGCCAACGAAAAAACGCTGGCGGCTTATCCCTATCAGTTTGAATTTCAGATTGAATACCAGATTACCAGCCAGGTTCTGACGATTATTTACCGCGTGATTAACCAGGAAGCAAAACCGCTGTATTTCTCGGTGGGCGCACACCCGGCTTTTGCGGTTCCGTTCTCACCGGACGAAAAGTACGAAGACTATTACCTGGAATTTCAGAAGGAGGAAGATCTGGAGCGGCATTTGTTATCGCCCAAAGGCTATTTCACGGGCGAGACGGAGCCGGTTCTGACCGTTGAAAAGCAGTTGCCACTCACCACCGATTTGTTTGACCGGGATGCGCTGGTGTTCAAAAATCTGGATTCGCGGAGTGTCACAATCCGGAGCCGTCATCACGACCGGGCTGTCACCGTTAGTTTTCCGGCCTTTCCGTACCTGGGAATCTGGGCCAAACCCGGGGCATCGTTTGTCTGCATCGAGCCCTGGCTGGGGTATGCCGACCGCGACGGGACGCCCGTTCCTTTTGAAGAAAAAGAAGCCATTCAGCACGTGGAACCGAACGGTTTCTTTGAAACGGGTTTCACGATTGGCGTCTAAATAAAAAAGCCGGCGATGAAAATTCATCGCCGGCTTTTTGGAAAAGTCGAAACAGGTTAACGCTGCTCGGTCAGCAGGTTGAAAAACTCGTCCAGTTTCGGCAGCAGAACGATTTCGGTCCGGCGGTTAGCCTGACGGCCTGAATCGCTCGTATTGTCTTCTTTCGGGATAAATTCACCGCGACCGCCAGCCGTCAGACGTGACGGGGCAACGCCGAATTCCGATTGCAGTACCCGAACCACCGAAGTAGCCCGCATAACGCTCAGATCCCAGTTGTCTTTCAGGAATTGAGTCGAGATCGGGTAGATATCCGTGTGGCCTTCTACCAGAACATCCAGGTTGCGGTGGTCGTTGATTACCTGCGCCACTTTACCCAATACCGTGCTGGCTTGTTTGTTCAGGTTGTAGCTGGCCGAAGGGAACAGCAGTTTATCCGAGATTGACACGTACACAACGCCTTTTTTCACTTCCACTTGCACATCGCTGTCGTTGATGTCAGACAGGGAGCGCTTCAGGTTTTTCACCAGCAACAGGTTGATCGAATCTCTGCGTTGGGCTGACGAAGACACGTTTGACAGCGTCTCCAGCGATTTACGAATGCTTTCAGCACCGGCTTTGCTCACGATCGACAAATCGGCCATCCGGTCCAGCAGGTTCGTGTTGGTTTTTTTCATGTAATCCAACTGGCCTTGCAGATCGGCAATCTGGCTCGCTTTGCTTTGGAGTTCGGTGTCTTTTGAATTCAGGGAGGTTTGTAGCTCGGCTGATTTTCTGCTACAGTCGGCCAAATCCAGTTTTACTTTGTCGTGCACGGTCTGCAATTCAGCTAAACGCTTCTTGCTCGAACACGATGAAATAGCAGTTACGAGGGCAATAGCAAACAGGATATTTTTCATGTGACTAGTTAGGAGTAATAAAAATATTTTGGGTTTAAAAGCTTAAGCTCTGCAAGTTACAAAGCATTATAGCAAGGTAGCAAATATAATATTGTATTATTTTAATTTTTAAGCCTTTTCTAATTAATTGGTCAGCATTCTAAGACTTTTCTAATTTCAGAAACTTCAGAACCGGCTGAGGGCCTTTTGCGACACCGTTAAACCAATTGATAGCGAAGAGGTTGCCGCCGGAGAAGGCGCGTTACAGACGTTGATCGCCCGCTCGGTTTCTAGGATGGCGAAGTCGTCGAGCAAACCGCCCGTCCGGTCGCAGGCCTGAGCGCGCACCCCGGAGCCTCCCTCGATCAAATCGTCTTCCTGAATCGCCGGAATCAACTCCTGCAGGGCTTTTGTAAAAGCCGCTTTGGAGAACGAACGGTACATTTCGCCCAGACCGGTCTGCCAGTATTTGGCGGCCACTTTCTGAAAACCCGGCCAGCTCAGCGTCTCGTACATTTCCTTCAGGTTAACGTCCGATTTCCGGTAGCCCTCGCGCTCAAACGCCAGCACGGCGTTGGGTCCGGCTTCGATGCCCCCGCGCATCATGCGGGTGAAGTGCACCCCCAAAAACGGAAAGTTCGGATCAGGAACCGGATAAATCAGGTTGCGCACCAGGTACTGCTTCTCGGGCCGGATTTTGTAATATTCACCCCGGAACGGAACAATTCGTAAATCAAGCGCCTGACGTTGGGTAAGCTGCGCCATCTTGTCGGAATAAAGCCCGGCGCAGTTGATAACCAGTTTGGTTTCGTACGTATTCCGATCGGTCACAACCACCGACAGCGTATTGCCGGGCGTAATCTGGGTTACCTTTTCACCCAGCCGGATTTCTCCGCCCAGCTCGCGGAATTTCTGGGCGTACTTCTCACAGACCTGGACGTAATCGATGATACCCGTCTGCGGAACCCACATGCCCTCGACTCCCCGCACGTGCGGTTCGATCTCGTTCATTTGCGCCTGGGTCAGCTTTTTCAGCCCTTCCAGCCCGTTCTGCTGACCGCGTTCGTACAAATTATTCAGCAGCGGCACTTCTTCCGGTTTCGTCGCCACCACGATCTTGCCGCAAAGTTCGTAGGGAACCTGCTCCTGCTCGCAGAACTCGATCAGCATCCAGTAGCCGCGGATGCAGTTGGTTGCCTTCAAACTGCCCGGCTTGTAGTATAGCCCGGAATGGATTACCCCGCTGTTATGACCGGTCTGGTGGGCCGCCACCCGGTTTTCTTTTTCCAGTACGGTTACCGAAAGGCCGGGCCGCTGGCGCTTGATTTGCAAAGCCGTTGCCAGCCCAACAATCCCCCCCCCGATTACAACAATATCATTCATAACTTATTCGGTTTCGAATTGCATCGCGGATTAATAACGTTCCGCGTCCTGATTTTAATCTGGAAAAGAAATTTTTCCCATCGACACCGTCGGTACGCCCTGCCGGTTGCCGAAGGAGGTGTGACCGCCCGCGACGGCTTCGTTGGCCAAAACCGCAAACAGCACGGCTTCCTTGGCGTCACCGGATATACCCAGTTCATCGGTATTGGCGAAACGGAGACCGGGCAGAAGCTCCTGAATGGCCCTGATCAGCACAGGGTTGTGCATCCCGCCCCCGCTCCGGTAAACCGTATAATCGTCGCCTGGCCGGATCACTCTCTGAATGGCTTCGGCAATGGTTTCGGCGCTGAAACGGGTCAGCGTTGCGATCAGATCTTCGGCGGATAAGGTATCGACGGTCTGGCTGCGCTGCCGGGCCTGTTCGACGTACAACGTGCTAAACAGTTCCGGCCCCGTTGTTTTGGGGAAGGGAGCCTGAAAAAAGGAATCCTGTTTTAATTGGTGCAGCAATTCCTGATTTACCGTGCCGCGGCCGGCAATCTGGCCGTTGGCGTCGTAGGGTTGACCGAAAAGCTGGCGCGTAAAGGCGTCGATGAGCGTGTTGCCCGGGCCGGTATCGGTGGTAAACACTTCTTCGGCGTTCAGGTTGCCGGGCAAGTACGTAAAATTGGCGATCCCGCCCATGTTGAGCATCAGGCGGTTTTCCCCGGGCTGCGAGAAAATAAAATAATCGCCGTAGACCGCCAGCGGAGCGCCCTCGCCCCCTTTGGCGATGTGTTTCTGGCGAAAATCGCTCAGGGTCGTGATGCCCGTTGTGACGGCCACATGATCTCCGTCGCCGATCTGGAGCGTTGCGTTCGGAAACTGATCAAGCCGGTGCTGACTTTTGGGGGCGTGAAAAACCGTTTGCCCGTGGCTGGCAACGAGGTCAACATCGGTGGTTTTCAGGTCCCAGCGGTTCAGGCAATCCACGACCATCCGACCGTGAATCCGTCCAATCCAGGCGTTGAGCAAACACAGATGTTGAAAATCAATTTCTTTTTTGGCAAAAACTTTCCTTATTTCCGCCTTCAGGTCGTCGGTGTACGCGACGGTCTCAAAATGGGTTAGCGATACATGTGTTTGTGGCCCGCTACCCCGAATGCGGCACAGCGCCACGTCCAGACCGTCCATCGAGGTGCCGGACATCAGTCCGATGATCCGGCGCTCCGGGCGTTGCGCCAGTTCATAAAGGTGTTGTATTTGGGAGTTCATAGCGGATTAGGTTGGCAAAAGTACCAACTGTAAACTGTAAATCGAAACGGGGGACCACGACAACAGAAAACCGTAAACAGCGATGTGGCTGGGAGAAGAACAGTTTGACTTTTTTGAAGGGGTATTTTTCCAGACGCTGGGCCGGTCGGTCGAAGTGCTGGAAGCCCGGTTTCTGGCGGGTGGCAATATCAATACGGCCGCCCAGGTATTTTCGTCGGAAGGCTTGTATTTCGTCAAGTGGAATCCGGAAGACAATACGGACATGTTTTCCTGCGAAGCCCGCGGGCTGGAACTCCTGCGTTCGACCGAAGCCCTTTACATCCCGGAAGTGATCGGGCACGGCAAATACCGCGACAAGGCGTATCTGGTGCTGGAATACATTGATCCGGTCGTACCAAAAACCGATTACTGGGAATCATTCGGCCAGTCGCTGGCGTTGTTACATTCACACACCCAATCGAAATTCGGACTCAACTTTGATAATTACATCGGATCACTGCCGCAACGCAACGAATTAACAGACAACGGCGTTGCTTTTTACATCGAGCAGCGTTTTCAGCCGCTGGCCGGAATGGCGCTTTACAAGGGACTTCTTTCGAAAGAATTATACGATAAGTTTCAAAAATTGTATCAGCGGCTGCCGGATTTGTTACCGGCGGAACGACCGGCTCTGCTGCACGGCGATTTGTGGTCCGGCAATGTGATGGTCAACGAAAACGGCGACGTAGCCCTCATCGATCCGGCGGTCCACTACGGTCTGCGCGAAGCCGAGCTGGCTTTTACAAAGCTCTTCGGTGGTTTTGATGAACGGTTCTACGATGCCTACGACGAAGCGTTTCCGCTGGAAGACGGTTTTGAGGAGCGCGTTGCGATTTACAACCTGTATCCGTTGCTGGTTCATCTGAATTTGTTTGGAACGGGTTACCTCAGTGGGATTGAGCGGGTGTTGAAACAGTTTTAACGGTCTGAACCGACGTAACCGTGCCTCAGCAGTTGGCTGGCATTGGGAAGGAAAGCAGCCCGGCGGCTCCATGATCCTTCGTACCTCAGTTCGGACGACATAGTATGGAAATCAAATCATTCGAAGAATTTAAGCTCAACCGGCAACTGTTGAATGCCATTGAAGAAGCTGGCTATGAGCAGCCTACCCCCATCCAGCAGCAGGCCATTCCGCTGGCGATGGCGGGGCACGACGTGCTGGGGATTGCGCAAACGGGTACGGGCAAAACGGCCGCTTACCTCCTGCCGCTCCTGATGAAAATCAAATACGCGCAGGGGCAACATCCGCGGGTGCTGATTCTGGCGCCAACGCGCGAGCTGGTCATGCAAATTGACAAGGCCATGACCGAACTGGCCAAATACACCGATATCCGCCACCTGCCTATCTACGGCGGTATTGGCCCCAAAGCCCAGATTGAAGCCATTCAGAAGGGCGTGGATATCCTGGTGGCAACCCCCGGACGGTTTACGGACATCTATCAGCGGGGCGAAATCGTGGTGAAGCACCTGAACACCATGGTGATGGACGAAGCCGACAAAATGATGGACATGGGCTTTATGCCGCAGATCCGGAAAATCCTGGAGGTGATTCCGGTTAAACGGCAGAATATGCTGTTTTCGGCCACGTTTCCGGCAAAAGTAGAAGAACTGTCGTACGAGTTTCTGGAATTTCCGATGCGGGTTGAGGTGACGCCCCAGGCATCGACCGCCGACATGGTGACGCAAAAGCTCTATGCCGTTCCCAACTTCCGGACCAAGCTCAATCTGCTGGTGTATCTGCTGAGCGACGAAGCCACCAGCCGGGTTATCATCTTCACGCGTTCCAAGGAAACCGCCGACAACATTTACAAATTTCTGGCCCGCAAAGTCGTTGCCGACGACCGCATCCGTGTCTTACACGCTAATAAAGGCCAGAATACCCGCATTAACGCGATGGAAGCCTTCAAGGAAGGAAATATCCGCGTGCTGGTTACGACCGACGTAACGGCGCGGGGTATCGACGTTAATGAAGTCAGTCACGTGATTAATTTCGACGTTCCGCTTATTTACGAGGATTACGTACACCGCATCGGCCGAACGGGCCGCGCCAACCGCAGTGGGGAAGCCGTCACGTTCATGACGATTGCGGAAGAATACCACATCCGGAAAATTGAGAAAATCATTCGGATGGAAATTCCGCGCGAAGTCATTCCAGAAGCCGTTCCGATTACCGAAACACCGTTTGAGGAACAACAGGATTATCTGCGGGAAATCGACAACCAGCGGAAGAAAGAAGATCCGACTTTCAAAGGCGCCTTTCACGAGAAGAAGAACGTTCCCGCCAGAGGACGAAGCGGCCCCGCGGGCGGACGGTCAACCAAAAGCCCGGCAGCCCGCAGCAACAAACCGAAATCCGGACCAGGCCGTCGCCGGAGGACGTAACCGTTTTTTGGTTTTTTGTACTAAATTGAATGTCCCAGCGTTCTATATGGGTTAGTACGTCGAAACGTCACATGAATAATCGGACAAAAGCAATACGGTTTTTCGGTCTTCTGCTTTGCCTTCCACTGGGCGTTTTTGCTCAGCCTACCCAATTGGTCAGCTCAGCCCGAAAAGTTGAAGCGGGTGTAAATGACACGGTGGCTGAAGTAGCTAAGGAGGTCAACCACGCTACTATAAACCCCATGACGGCCCCTTTGTTTGGTGAACAGGGGAAATCGACCGCCCACATTTCCTGGGAGGTTCGCTTTTTGAGCGAATGCGACCAGAACTTTGCAAATCGTACCGAAGCCAGCCAGTTTTTTTCAAGCCGTGCCTGGGAGTATTTAACCGAAGGACAGCTGGATACGGCGGCTTACCGCTTTAACTTAGCCTGGCTCCTGAATGACAAAAATGCCGATCCCTACTGGGGACTGGGCGTAATCTGTTACCAGCAGAACAAAACCGCTGAATCGATCCGGCTGCTGAAAAAAGGGCTGGAAGTGGCGGATACCAACGCCGTTCTGATGACTGATCTGGCAACGGTTGAATTGAAGCACTACAAAGAAACCAAAGACAAGGAACTGCTCGAAGACGCTCTCCTTGTGCTCAACAAGGCGCTGCAATACGATATGACAAACGCCAACACGTTCATGCGTCTGTCGTGGGCAACTTTCGCCAAAGGTGATTATACCGCATCCTGGGAAAATCTGCACAAAGCCCGTTCGCTGGACTTGTCAGCGGTTGATCTGGCTTTTGTTCAGGAACTCCGGGAGAAAATGGCCGACCCCAAAGGATTTTTCAAATAAGCACCCAGCGAGTTCAGCCCGTGGGTCTGTTTAGGCCATAACCGTTTCCGGTCTTGCAGCCTTTCCACCAGCCTTTTCTTTGTAGTACCGAATGGTTCGGCCAATCAGCATCCCACCGATGATGCCCGGCAGGGTCCAGGCGGCTATATCAACCAGATAATGATGATGAGGCAGATAGCGGGTGTTTACCGTAGCAAAAGCCGTTGCCGTTGCGATGTATGACCCCGACATGCGGGAAATGTGCCCGTAAAACCACTCCATTTTGCCATTTCGGGCTGCTTCCGGATTATGAATCAACCTGACATCGTAGCGGGCGTTGCTGAACAGAATACCCGCAAAGAAAAAGTACAGCAATCCGAACATCGACAGGTTCCCGGTGTTCATCCAGCCAATCACCGCCTGCACACCCAAACCCGCCATCATCAGCGACGACCCCAGCGCCAGATAAGCCGCCACCCGATCGGTCAGCGTCAACCGATTCTGCGTTTTTTTGAGCCGCAAAATCCGGCGGCCCGTAAAGCAGAAGTAAAAACTCAGAATGGCAATAAACAGCAGAAACAGGGTACTCGGTTTGAAAAAAACCAGGTAAACAGCCGTCAGGCAGACCGTGGCCATGCACCAGTAAAACAGAAGTCCGGCTAGTTTGTGCAACCGGGTTCCCTTTTTCGCAAGCATGGGCACCAGCCCGACCAGCAAAGCCAGAAATCCGGCGGCAATGTGAACGATGAGTGTAATTTTCAACAGCAGATTCATGGCAGAAAAGCGTTTGGTTGTGTTCGAGTTGTTGCAACAAACCTACGCCGTGCTCAAAAATACGTCAAATTAAAGGGGTGGTTAACAGCTCTTTGGGATGTTCGTCAACCGGTGGGACCAATGACAAAGCCGCCGGGACGTTTGGCAAAGGGTCAGGCCAGGGATTTCAGTCGGGCCACGAGCGTATCGTTGTATTTACGGGCTACCGGAATCTGAAACGTCCCATTTTGCAGGTGGAGTTTGTAGCCCTGCGCGTTGCCCGTCACCTTCTCGACCCGCTCCAGATTGACAATATACGACCGGTGACACCGGACGATCGTGTTCTGTCCAGTTGTTGGATCGGTATCCTGATTAAGCTGACTCTCCAGCCGGCTGAGGCTGCTGCGGAGTAAAACTTTTGCGGGCTGCGCTTCTTTCAGATACACCACCGTTGAATAATTGTCGCTGGATTCGACGTATAGCAGGTCAGCGGGCGGCAGGATAAGGCTGTCTTTTTCGTTCTCGGCGGTTAACGCCATCAAAGCCCGTTGTTCAACCGTTGCGGTGACAGTTGTTTCCGGATGATCACGAACCGGAATTTCGCGGGCTGATTCACTGTATTTCTTAAGCCGAACGATGTAATTAACCACCACGGAAGCCGCGGCCGGAAAAATACCGATCAGAAAGGTTACAATGAGGGTTCCGGCCAAGTCGGGGCCGTGAATGGAATTGCCAATCAGCCACTGCAGGTAGAAGTAGTTGGTCAGCCCAATCAGGGTGATGAGAATGGTAATCCAGAGGATTTCCCGCCCGACGGTCCAGTTTTCGCTGCTGAAGTGTCTCGGTAACAGCACCGGTGTAACCAGATAGAGGAAAGCCGTTATCAGAAAAGTGATCAGTCCAAAACCCAGGACTTTAGCGGCTTTGTAGGGTGTTTGCCAATTGTTTAAACCAAACGGTTGAAAAATCAGCAGGAACAAGCCAACAAAAAGGCCAATCCAGAACGCCTTGACCCACCGCCGACGCACTACATCTTCACAAGGATAAGGTTGACGGAGCAACTGCCACATAAAACGGATAAAGCTGTAAGACCAGAGCGTAACGACAAAATCAGAGAATCTGCGGCCTCCTGTTCAATCTCATTGATCTACCCATTAGAACAACTTCCAGCCGGAAATCTGCTGCACAAAGCTGGGAAAGACGGGCGGATAGAGCAGCACGACGACCAGCACACCGAAAATCGCGCCGAACAAGTGCGCATCGTGGTTGATATTACCGCGCCCACGCCGGGACTCGTAGAAGGAGTAACCCATGTAAAGGGCGCCAAAAATAAACCCAGGAATGGGAATAACTCCCATGATCAGGATTTTTTCGGTCGGGAAAAACATGATGGCCCCAAACAACAGGGCCGATACTCCACCCGACGCCCCCAGGGAATTGTAATTTGAGCGGTCGCGCTGCCGAATTAACGTCGGAACGTCTGAAACAACGATTGAGACCAGGTAGAAAGCCAGCAGGTAGATCGACCCGTTCGGACCAAACAGCGCCCCAAAAACCTGTTCAATCAGCGTCCCGAAAAAGTAGAGCGTGAACATGTTGAAAATCAAATGCCCTAGATCAGCGTGCACAAAGCCCGAGGTCAGCAACCGGTACCATTGCCCCTTCCGGAGTACTTTTTGCGGATTCAGCACCAGGCCGTCCAGAAAGGCTTCGTTTTGCCAGCCATAAATGGTAACAAGCACGGTAATGACGATGATGGCAAGCGTAACAGGCATAGGTAGTTTGAATGTAGTTGGTCGGTGTGAATGAATAAGGGCTCTTTCGCCCAGAACGTCAGCTTTCCCGCCCAATAAGCTGTTCTGTAAAATCGATGAGCAGGGCCTTGCGGTCGGGTTCGGCCGACACCTGGCCGAAATTAGTGAATCCCTGCGTAAAGTAATTGTTAATTCGCTCTTCCGTCAGCTGGCGGATGCCTAGTTGGTCATAAATCGCCGTAACGGCCCGCACCTTCTCCTGTTTATCAAAGTCCGTTGCCCGCAGCCAGCCGGTCAGTTCAGTTTTCAGATCCCCCTCGGCTAGTTGCAGGGCCTTGATCAGCAGAAAGGTTTTTTTGTTGGCAATGATATCGCCCCCGACCTGTTTGCCGAATTTAACCGGATCGCCGTAAACATCCAGCAGGTCGTCTTTCAACTGGAACCCCAGACCGATGTTAATTCCGCCTTCACACAGCAGGGCGCTGGCTTCGTCGTCGGCCCCGGCAATGATTGCCCCCAGTTCGAGCGCAAAACCCAGCAGAACCGACGTTTTCAGCTTGATCATCTCAATGTACTCTTCTTCCGAAACGTCCCAGCGGGTCTCAAAATTCATATCGAGTTGCTGGCCTTCGCAGACCTCGGCGGCCGTCCGGTTGAAATGGCTCAGAACTTTTTTTAGATGCGGTATTTCAACATCCAGCAGCAGCTTGTAGGCATTCACCAGCATCACATCCCCGGACAGAATTGCAATGTTGTGGTTCCACTTTTCATGCACCGTCGGCTGGCCCCGGCGCAACGGCGCCTGATCCATGATATCGTCGTGCATCAGCGTGAAATTGTGGAAAACTTCAACGGCCACGGCGGGTTTGATCGCCTTTTTCCAATCGTCGCCAAACAGGTACGCGGCCATGAGCGTCAGCAGGGGCCGCATCCGCTTGCCGCCCAGATTCATGATGTAGCCAATCGGGTCGTATAGCTCGGCGGGCTGCTGACCGTACTCCGTTTGCTGAATTTCCTGATGAATTGCTTCTAAAAAAACAAGTGGGCTGGTTGTTGAGGTCATGGTTCAAAAATAAAGAAAACTGGTGGGATTAGGAGTTTTGAGTGAAGAGTTATGCGTCATGGGGTAAAATTTACGAGCGTAATTCGTTTAGGATAAGCTCAGTAAGAACCTCGGCGGGTTGCAGACCGTCGAGCCAGCGGATGGGAATACCGTCGCGCTCCATCTTGCGAAAAAAGGTCATCTGACGTTTGGCAAACTGGTGGATGGCCGTTTCCAGCCGGGTTACCATCGTGGGGTAATCGAGTTCCCGACGCAGGTATTGGGTCAGGAATTTATACTCTAAACCGTAAAAAATCAGCTTTTCGGCCGGAACACCGCGCTCCAGCAACCGCTCCACTTCCTCAATCATCCCGTTTTGCAGGCGCTCCCGCAAGCGATCCGAAATCCGTTGCCGACGGACTTCAACCGGCAAATCAAGGCCAAACACCGCAGCATCGGGCAGCGAACCTTTTCCCGAGAAGTCTGTAGTCGGATGGGCGCTCAGATACGTCGCAATTTCGATGGCCCGAATCCGGCGCTTGCGGGTGGACGAGTCGGCCCAGGCCGTGTACTCGGCGGGAAACTGCCGAAAGCGCTCGAGCAGTTGCTCATCGGTCTCGGTTTGCAACGCCCGGCGAAGTTCCTCATTCACCGGAATGGCGGTATACTGGTGGCCTTTCAGCACGGCTTCCAGATACAAACCGGTTCCTCCACAAAGCACCGGAATGCGTCCACGCTCCAGAATCGGAGAAAGTATCCGGTTGAAATCCTGCTGGTACTGATAGAGGAGGTAATCACTTCCGGCGTCAACGACGTTGATCAGGTGGTACGGTATGGTTTGATTGTCAATCGTGTACTCGTCCAGATCTTTGCCCGTACCAATGTCCATGTCGCGGTACACCTGCCGGGAATCCACGCTGATAACCTCCCCATTCAACCGCCGGGCAACCCGTACCGCCAACCGCGTTTTGCCGCTGGCCGTCGGGCCAAGGATGACAATCATTTTCTGCATAGTGAAGGATAGGAACATGAAGAGAACGGATTCAGGCAGCCTTTATTCTTGCCCATCCGGTGGATCTGTCCTGGCCGTGTCCCGGTAAATCTTCACAAACTTAAGGCTCCCGGCGTTATAAACCGGAATGTATTCCTCCGCTGCATTTTCGTTTTCCGTTACCCCACCGGGCAGCCGATTCGGATAATGGCGCACCCACTCGCCGGGATGAAGCCAAAACGCTTGCGGTTCGGTCTCTCCCAGACGCTGGAAACCCAGTTTTTCGTAGCTCCGCCCATCCGACCAGTCGCGGTCGGCGTAGGTCATGATGTCATCGGGCTGGAAATCGACTACGAACGCTTTCAACAGTTTGTCCAGCCCACCCACCACCGTACAGTCGCGCAGATTGGCAAACCGGACCAGTTCCACCGAGCGGTGCGGAATCCCGTCGCGGGTGATTTGCCGCGGGTGGCTAAAGGTAGCAACGGCCACCAGCAATTCGGCACAATCCGCCAGCTCCGCCCGAAAACCCGCCGACAGAACCCGGAAATACCGGGCGGGCAAAAACAACCCGTATTTGTATTTCACGTTGGTTAGTACCTGCAAATGATTATCCTCCAGAAACCGGTCGGTGGTTGGCCGGTCGATGCGCCGAACCTGCGTCAGTCGGGCCGGAATCCGTTCGGAGCGGCCCGCCAGCGCCCGGAGCCGGGACAAGACAACCGCCTTTTTCTGCCGCCAGACATCCTCCCAGAGATGAATCAGCCGCCAGCCGTCGGCGGAAAACTGTTCGGAAAGCTGCTGAAAAAAAAGCCGCGCATCCACCTGCTGATGCCAGTTAGCGTACGTCCGAAGATTAATGCAATGCAGAATAACGGACGTGTCGGCAACGCGAAAAAGCTCGAACGGCGTCTCTACGGTTTTAGCAAACGGCAGTAAAGCCAGCTGGGCGGAGATAAGTTTCTGAACCTCATGCGGAAATTTCGTGTGTTCGGCTTCCAACGGATTGGCGTGAAAAGTTGTCTATAAACCTGAAGCGGGCAGGAAATAAAGTAAAATTCAGAAAATACCCTATAATTGCCGGGCTTAGCCTTATATTACAAATACCTAAACTCCCAGACTGGTTCCCTTGCCGATGAAGTATGCTGTTCTACGGGTTATTCTGTTAGTCCTGTTGCCGGTCTGCGCCGTTTTCGGACAAAGTGCTTTACCGGATAGTTCGTTCCGGGACCAGGCCGTTCGCTACGCCCACAACCGGTACGTCGGTTCAACGCTGGATCAGGCCCGGATCTACAATGGTGCCGAATATGTGGGTCATTCACCGCGCATTAAAGGCCATCCTTACCTTGATTCGCTCTGGCAAGTCGGATCAATTACCTACGACGGAATCGTTTACGACAACATTCGCCTTCTCTACGATCTGGTGGATGATGTGGTGGTGGTGCCGCACCTCGACAGCGTCTACCGCGTTCGGTTGCAAAGCATTAAAGTCAGCCGCTTCTCCATTCCCAACCATACGGTCGTTCGGATGGTAAGCGATACAGCCGCGAAGAACGGACTCCGAACGGGTTTCTATGATCAACTTTACGACGGACGACTGAAAGTGCTGGCCAAACGGAATAAAACCATCCAGACCGAATTCGTTCAGAACACGGCGAAAGAAGAATACCTGATCCACAATAGCTATTACATCGGTAAAAACGGCGTTTATTATTCGGTCAAAAGCAAGCGCTCAGTTCTCAACCTAATGGCCGATCAGAAGAAAGCACTCCGAAGATACCTCCGCGAAAACCGCATCAAATTTTCGGAAAACCGCGAAATCGCCATCGTAAAACTAACGCAACAGTACGACGCATTCTCCCGCTAGTTATGACGAAACTCTACCGCACCATTTTTCTGCTAACCTGTTTTTTTCTTTCGTTGACGGCGGCCTCGGGGCAGCAACCCGGCGACAAACCCGTTCGCGGGCCGTTTTCGGGTTCGTTCGTCCAGTTTGTTCAGGGAGTTGAAAGTCAGAGTGATTACCAGTTTTTTTATGACCTGAAAAATGTTGACAGCGTACGGGTTGATTACCCGGACAACAGCGCCAAACCCCTGGAGACGGTCCTGAAACAGGTACTCGAAGGAACCAGCCTGTTTTACGCCATCGACGCCCAGAAACGAGTTTTCATTACCCCCGAACGCGCCATCCGAACGGAGCTGCCCATTGGCTTTTTCGAACGGGGAACGTCTGCCGAGGGCGATACCGGCGTGGTAGATTACCTGGCAGAAAAAGAAAAACGGCGGCTGACACTCGAAACCAGTTTGTTCAACATTGGCCGGCGCCCCCTCCGGCCCGGCAACGCCAACCTGGCGGGCCACATCCGAAATGCCGCTTCCGGCGAACCCGTGATTGGCGCAGCCGTTTACATCGACAAACCCCGCATTGGCGTCGTCACCGACCAGTTTGGCTATTATTCGATTACGCTGCCGCGCGGCCGGCACCAACTGCTGCTGCGTAGCATTGGCATGAAAGACACGAAGCGGCAGATCATGCTGTATTCCGACGGAAAGCTGGAGATCGAAATGGAGGACGACGTGATCGCGCTGAAAGAAGTGGTGATTGAAGCCGAAAAAGACGTGAACGTGTCGGGTTTGCAAATGGGTCTCGAACGACTGGACATCCGGACGCTCCGGCAGGTACCAACGGCGTTCGGCGAGGCCGATTTGCTGAAAGTGGTGCTGACCCTGCCCGGTGTCAAGTCCGTGGGCGAAAGCAACGTCGGCCTGAACGTACGGGGCGGTTCCACCGATCAGAACCTGATTCTGTACAACGACGCCACCATTTACAACCCCTCACACCTGTTCGGCTTTTTCTCGGCGTTCAACCCCGACATGATTAAAAGCGTGGAGCTGTACAAAAGCGGCATTCCGTCGCGGTACGGAGGGCGGCTGTCGTCGGTCCTGGAGGTCACCACGCGCGATGGCAACAAGAAAAAGCTGTCGGGGTCCGGCGGCATCGGCGTGCTGACCGGGCGTCTGACGCTGGAGGGACCGATTATCAAGGAAAAATCGTCGTTTCTGATCGGAGCCCGCTCGACGTACTCCGATTGGCTGCTCAACAGCCTGAAAAACCAGTCTTTCCGCAATAGCCGCGCGGCCTTCCACGACCTCAACGCCCACATTACCCACGAATTCAACGAAAAGAACACGCTTTACCTGACCGGCTACTACAGCCAGGATGAGTTCCGGCTCAACAGCGACACCCTGTACCGCTACAGAAACCAGAATGCGTCGGTGAAGTGGAAACACATTTTCAACACAAAACTCTACAGCGTTTTTACGGCCACCACGAGCCGCTACAAGTATTCCGTTGCCAGCGAGCAGAACCCGACCAACGCTTACCAACTGGGCTTTCAGGTTGACCAATCGACGTTTAAAACCGATTTCAATTACTACCCGACGACCAAGCACACGATGGATTTCGGCATCAGTACGAACTATTACAAACTTCGTCCGGGCAGTTTCCAGCCGCTGGGCGGGGAGTCGCTGGTACGGCCGGATGTAGTACCCACGGAGCAGGCGCTGGAAAGTGCGGTTTACGTCGGCGACCGGTTTGATCTATCGCCCCGCCTGTCGATTCACTTCGGGTTACGGTATTCGCTGTTCAATTACCTCGGCCCCAAAGACGTTTACGTTTACCCCAACGGTTCGCCCAAAACCGCCAGCAGCATCCAGGATACGCTTTCGTACGGTGCCGGAACAAACATCAAAACCTACCACGGCCCCGAATACCGGATTTCGGCACGGTATGCCTTCACGCCCGACGCATCGATCAAAGTCAGCTTCAACCGGATGCGGCAGTACCTGCACATGCTGTCGAACACCACGGCCATATCACCCACCGACATCTGGAAGCTGAGCGACCCGAATATTCTGCCGCAGGTGGGCGATCAGTTTTCGCTGGGCCTTTATAAGAATCTGAAAAACAATACGATTGAAACTTCGGTCGAGGGTTACTACAAAACGATGCAGAACGTGCTGGACTTCCGGAGCGGGGCCACCCTGCTCATGAATCACCACCCGGAAACGGAGGTCGTTCGGGCGGAAGGAATGGCCTACGGGGTTGAGTTTCTGATAAAAAAGCTCACCGGACGGTTTAACGGCTGGCTGAGTTATACGTACTCCCGCACGTTCCTGCGCGTCGATCAGAGCATTCCGCAGGAACGCATCAACAAAGGCGCGTATTACCCCAGCAACTTCGATAAGCCGCACGATGCAACCTGGGTGGGCAATTACCGCATCAACCGCCGGTTCAGCGTTTCGCTCAACTTCACCTACAGCACGGGCCGCCCCATCACGCTGCCGCTGGCGAAGTACGAGTTGGGCGGTTCGCAGCGGGTTTTCTATTCCGAACGAAACCAGTACCGGATTCCGGACTACTACCGCGCCGATCTGTCGCTCAACATCGAAGGCAACCACAAGGTCAAGAAGCTGGCCCACAGTTCCTGGACCGTCGCTGTGTACAACCTGACGGGCCGCCGAAACGCCTATTCGGTTTATTTTAACTCGTCGGGCGGGTTTGTCCGGGGTTACAAACTGTCCATTTTCGGGCAACCCATCCCGACCATCACGTACAACTTTAAGTTTTGAGTGAGCATGAGGAAATACTTATCCATCCTGGTTTCTTTGCTGATCGGAAGCTGCGTCGATCCCTACAATCCTCCAGAGGTTACAGCCCCCAACACGTTTCTGGTGGTCGACGGTTTTCTGAACGGAGCCGGTGCCAGCACGATCCGGTTGTCGCGCACGCAGAATTTAAAAGAAGGCGCCAAGCCACCGGCGGAGCTCAACGCAACCGTGCTGGTCGAAGGTGAAAACGGCAGCAGCCAGCCTTTTACCGAGCAGGGAAACGGAACGTATACCCTGACTGACGGCGGCCTGCAGTTCGGACAGAAATACCGCCTGCGCATCCGAACAGCCGCCGGTCGCGATTACGAATCGGATTACGTGACCATCAAGCAGACGCCCAAAATTGACAGCGTCACCTGGCAACCCCAGGCGGAGGGTCTCCAGTTTTACGTGACCACACACGACCCCAACAACCAAACCAAGTATTACCGGTGGGAATACGAAGAAACCTGGGAGTACTACTCCGCTTTTGTCTCCCGCGTAGAATACCTAAATAAAACCTTTGTTTACCGGAGCGAGAACGTAAATACTTGCTGGCGGTCGGATCAGTCAACCGGAATTTTTGTAGGCTCATCCACCCAGTTAACGCAGGATGTCATCAGTAATTTCCCGCTCGTCTTCATCTCCAATTCAACGTCGAACCGCCTGAAAGTTCGCTATAGTCTGCTGGTTAAGCAGTACGCGCTGACGGATGAAGCCTACGAATTTTGGCAGAACCTGAAGAAAAATACGGAGAGTCTGGGCTCCCTGTTCGATCCACAGCCGTTTCAGCCCCTCGGCAACATTCACGGCGTAACCGATCCAGGCGAAACGGTAGTCGGGTACGTAAGTGGCTACTCCGTAGAAGAAAAACGAGTTTTTGTTCAGGCCTACGAATTACCCAGCTGGCGCGTTCCTACGATGTATGAATCTTGTGTCGAAGATACCTTGCCGCTCCAACCAACGCGCGAAAAGTCATCGGCCTTTGAGATGGCCGAAGCCGGGTTTGTCCCGATTGATGAAGTTTTATCCATGTCGGGCCAAGTAATCGGTTACCGAATGAGTACAGCCTACTGTGTTGACTGCCGCACCGTGGGAACTAACGTTAAACCGAGTTTTTGGTAAGTAGAGCCCTTAGCCGATTCAACCCGCTATGAATCTGATGAAAAGACCGCTGCAGGCCATCGCCCCGTTTCTGCTGCTGACACTGGGTTTGACGATAACCGTATTGGCCCAAACCAATCCGCAGCAACCCGCCCGGCAACAACTCGAAGCCTACCGCAGCCGCATGTTGCAGGAAAAGCTGTTTATCCACACCGACCGGTCGTTCTACGTCGCCGGGGAGTTGATCTGGTTCAAGATCAATTACGTGGACGGCACCTTTCACCGACCGCTTTCGCTGAGCAAAGTGGCGTATCTGGAAGTGCTCGATAAAGACAATCGTCCGGTGCTGCAAACAAAAGTGGCGCTGGCCGAAGGCGCGGGCAACGGGTCGTTGTTTCTGCCCACTACGCTGACGTCGGGCCATTACCTGCTCCGCGGCTATACCAACTGGATGAAAAACGCCAGCCCGGACTACTTCTTCGAAAAATCGCTTACGATCGTCAATAGTTTCCGGAAGCTAGAGTTGCCCATCCTGAAAGATACACTGGCCTACGACGTTCAGTTCTTTCCGGAAGGCGGCAACCTGGTGCAAAACCTAAGCAGTACGGTGGCCTTCAAAGCCGTTGGCGGAGCTGGCAAAGGCGTTAATTTGCAGGGCATCCTCCTCGATCAGGCCAACGATACCGTCGCCCGCTTCAAGCCATTACGGTTTGGGATGGGCCGCTTTACCTTTACGCCAACGGAGGGCAAACAATACCGGGCGGTTTTGACCGACAGCCGGGGCCGCACGTTCACACGACCGTTGCCGGCCGTTCGGGCGCAGGGCTACACCATGCAGGTTGAAGAAATCGACACCGATCAGCTTCGCGTAACGGTCCGTTCAGCCGCGTCGGCGTCCTCGCCGGTTCTTCTGCTGGTTCATACGCGGCTGGCGGCTATTCAGGCCGACCAACAGACGCTGCGCGACAACGTGGCCTCGTTTACAATCAGCAAAAAATCATTGGGTGAGGGCATTTCGCACCTGACGGTATTCGACGCCAGCCGGAAGCCGGTTTGCGAACGGTTGTATTTCAAACGCCCGGAGCAGCGGCTGTCCCTTGACGCCAAAATCATGAGCGGGACCCTGTCGACCCGGGAAAAAGCCGTTGTTGAAATTACCACCCAGGACGAAGCCGGTAAACCCGCCCCAACCGACCTTTCCGTAGCGGTTTATCAGCTCGACTCCCTGTCTTCTACGGAACCGGGCAACATCCTGACGTACCTGCTTCTAACGTCCGACCTGCGGGGCGCCATCGAATCGCCGGATTATTATTTCACGGCCAGCGGCCCCGAGGTGTCCGAAGCGGCCGATAACCTGATGCTGACGCAGGGCTGGCGCCGGTTTCAGTGGGAAACCGTGCTGCAACCAGATCGCCAGCAGGAGGAATACGTGGCCGAAGCAAACGGTCATTTCATCCGCGGAAAAATAACGAACGGCACAACCGGTCGGCCGGTGCCGGGGATTAGCTCGTATCTTTCGGTGCCGGGCAAGCACATTCTTCTGTACGCTTCCCGCTCGGACGACAACGGACGGATTCAGTTTGAAATGAAGGAATTTTTCGGACCGAAAGACCTCGTAGCGCACCTGAATCCGCGCGACAGCCTGTTACGGCTTGAGTTGCAGAATCCGTTTCTGGAACGGTATTCCGCCACCCGATTGCCGGTTTTCGATTTTCCAACGACGCTGAAAGAGCCGCTGCTGGCCCGTAGCGTTCCGATGCAGGTTCAGAACGCGTATTACCGCGAAAACCTGGTTCGTTACCACTACCCGCGGGTGGACAGCATTCCTTTCTACGGAAACGCCGACGAAAAATACCGTCTCGACGACTATACCCGCTTCCCGGTAATGGAGGAGATTTTTCGCGAATACGTGCCGGGTGTCATGGCCCGCAAGCGCCGGAACGGCTACACGATCAGCGTGCTCGATGTGCCCCACAAAGATTTCATGAGCGGAGAACCGCTGGTTTTGCTGGACGGTGTGCCGGTTTTTGACATGGATAAGGTTATGGCCATCGATCCCCGGAAAGTACAGAAACTGGATGTCATGACCCGGCATTACATCGTCGGGCCGCTGGTTTTCGACGGTATTATCAGCTTTACAACCTACAAAGGCGATCTGGCGGGTTACCGACCCGATGCCAAAGCCCTGCTGGCCGATTACGAAGGCTTGCAGATTCCGCGGGATTTTTACGCGCCCCGCTACGACACGCCCCAGCAGTCGACCAGCCGCTTGCCGGATTTGCGGACGCTCCTGCACTGGACTCCCTCGCTGAAAACCAACGCCCAGGGCAAGGCGCAACTGACTTTTTACACCTCCGACCAGGCCGGAAGATTCCGGTTTGTCATCAACGGTATCTCCGCCGATGGGCGGGCCGGAAGCCAGCAGGGCACGTTTGACGTATCGAGCGTTATCAAATGATTCGGCCTCTGACCGTTCCAGGCTTTTTGGGATGCAACTTTAGAGATTCTGGATTCCTAGCTGCGGATTGGGAATTTTCCGGGCCGTAGGCTTTTTGGCGGTAGCGCTAGAGGCTTTCTTCCCTTTTCGACGACGGCCCCACCAGATGCAAAAGCCGGTAACGGGCAGACTGGCCGCGCTGAGGGCAACAACCAGCGCGATAAGTTTGGTGGGCCAACCCAGGATGCTGCCCGTATGAATCGGAAAAACCACCCGACGCGCTTTGAAGCCCATCGTTTCGTCGTCGTACAGGCGCTTTTTGACCAGATCACCTGTTTTGTTGTCAAAATAGAGAAAATCGACGATGTTGCTGATGGCGGCTTCGTGGTTCTTCTTTGATGCGGTAATCGACAGACTATCCGTTTCCGGGAAGGTAAACGTAACCACGCCCGTGTACGGTAAGAGCCGGCTCGTTTCGGCATATATTTTTTCGTACAGCTGCGTACTCTTCGGCGTACCGGCCGAAGGGTTGGCCGGGGCTTCCCGCTTGGTTTGCGGCTTGCCGTCAAACGCGTAGAAAAGCAGGTTGTTTACCCACTTATAACTCCAGACCAGGCCCGTTAAAGCAATCAGAAACACGAACGGCAGCACGTAGAAGCCTAAAATGGCGTGCAGGTCCCAGTTGAGCCGTTTGAAGGAAGCATTCCATTTTACCGTGAACCGTTGTTTGCGGTTTTTTCGATTGGGCCACCACAACACCAGGCCCGTAACCATGATAAACAGAAACATACTGCATGAAATCCCGGTGATGACCTTTCCGGTGTCGCCCATGCACAGGTACCGGTGTAGCCGCAGCACGACCGCAAAGAACGCGGCCTCCTCCTGACGGGAATCCACCACCTGACCCGTGTACGGATTGACGGCAACCGAAAGCAGATCCTTGGCCTTTTTGCTTTGCTGCAACCCGATGATGACCGTGCGGTCGGGATGGGGCTCGAGTTCAATCCGGCCTACTTTTTTACCCGGAAACTGCGCCCGGGCCGCGGCTACCAACTGGTCGAGGGGCAACCGCCGGGCGTGGGCGGGTGGCGTTACAACGTGGAAACGGGCGTAAAGGATGGGTTCCAGCTCTTCTTCAAAAACGAGCAGAGACCCCGTCAGGGCGACGATAAAAACCACAAGGCCGGAGCCAAGCCCCAGCCATAAGTGAATTTTTGCAGCTATGTTTTTTCCGATGGATGCCACCATGCAGATGTAAGTTAAAGGGTTTACTTGCCTTTTTGCTACGGGTCTCAGCGGCCGTTGCGGACATCGGCCGCTGAGAATATGTATGCTTTAGAACGTGTAGGAAACCGTCGCCATAAAGTTGCGGGGAGGACCGGGGAACAACCGTAAATAGTCGTACCCGCCCACCCAGTAGGTTTTGTTGGCCAGGTTGTTGAGGTTGACCTGAAACTGAAACTTATCGATCTTGTAATACAGGGCGGCATTGAGCAGCGCATACGCCGGAATGGTCTGCACATTATTGAGCGACAGGTTACGTTCTGTGACGAAGTTGGTACCGAAGCCCAGCCCGAGTCCGTTGAGGGCCTGCGTCACAAACGTGTATTTGGTCCAGAGGCTGCCCTGGTGTTTGGGTGCGTTGGGCTTCTGCATGTTGACCAGCACCTGATCGGCCGCCCGCGAACCCGCGTCGGTAATTTTGGCGTCGTTGTAGCTGTACGTAACAATCATGTTCCAGTGGGGAAGAATATTGCCCGTGACATCAAACTCCACTCCTTTGGCCCGCTCCTGGCCGATCTGCATCATCAGGTTGGGTTGGTCGGGGGCGTTGGCCGAGTACAGGGTGTTGCTCTGCGTGATGTCATAAACCGACGCGTTGGCCGTCAAACGACCATTGAGCCACTCGGTTTTCAGACCAAACTCGGTCAACGAACTTTTGATGGGATCAAACGGCCCGCCCGACGTAGGATCGCTCTGTACAGTGGCATCCTGCGGGTTATAACCCTTGGTATACGTACCGTACAGGTTAACGTTTTTCGTCAGGCTGTACACGGCACCGATCCGGGGCAGCAACGCGTGCTGTGTCACGTTGCTTTCGGTGGCGGTTGTGTATCCTTTCTTATCGATGTACGTGTCGTAACGGAGCGCGAGCAGAATCTGGAGCCGGTCGAGTTTGATCTGCTCCTGCGCATAAATACCGTGCAGGGAGTAAAAAATGGGCGTTGTTGATGCGTTGGTGGTTACGTTGTAGACGTACTTGGAGGGGTCTTCCAACTGGTTATTTTGGCGCGTCAGGTCGTAAGAAGGAACATTCGGTCTGGGAATGTTGCGGGTAATCCCGTTTTCGGTGTACGCATAAAACTGGTATAAGTCCGGGCGTTTGGCGTTGTAACTGGTCGTAACTCCCCCCGTCTTCAGCAGGTAGCCATTGGCAGTCTGTTGGCCGGAACCTTTGGGCGTGGTGGACTGAATGTAATCGTACCCCACCACCAGCTTATGTTCCGCCCGGCCCGTTCTGAAATTGTTGTTCAGGAACAGGGAAACATTGTCCATGAAGGATTTGGTTTTCCGGATAAAAACCTGCCGGGCCACCAGGTTGTCAATGGCCTTGCCCAGCGAGTCGACGGCATTGGTGTTACTGCTCCGGTGTTCGAGCAGGTCTTCCGTGTAGCCCGTTCGCAGGTACGCCAGGTTGAATGACGTGTTTTGCGTAAACTGGTGGTTCAACGAGGTCGTAATCAGGTAGGTTTCTTCCTTCAGGTAGTCGTTTACCGCGTTCAGAGACGTAGCCGTCGAGCTGGAGTACAGATCGTTGCCTTTTACCGACTGCCCCCGGTCGAGCCGGCTGTTCGAGTTGTTATAAACAAGGTCAAAGTTGATGCGCGTTTTGCTGGTGGGTAAAAACGAGACCGACGGCGCGACGATGATGTTTTTATCAAACTGCAAGTTCCGGAACGATTGGGCGTTGACGTAACCCAGATTCAGCCGGTACAGCAGCGTTTTGCTTTCGTTCATGGGTCCGGTAAAATCGGCCAGCACCCGCATGGTGTTGAAGCTTCCCGTGGTGAACAGCAGCGATTTCTGCGGGGTAGTCAACGGTTTTTTCGTGACGCGGTTGATGGTTCCGCCCGGCGACGTATTGCCGTACAGCGCCGACGCGGCACCTTTGATCACTTCTACCCGTTCCAGGTAATTAACCGGCGGTTGTTTCCAGAAACCCGAGAAGGTGCGTAAGCCGTTGAACAACTGCGTAGTGCTCCCGCCGTTCATGCGAAAACCCCGGATAGTCAGGTCGTCGTAAAACGTAAACTGATTCACCCCGCTCATGTTCTTGACGGCATCGCCCATCGTAAAAGCTCCCTGATCGCGGAGAACCTCCTTGGTTACGTAGCTGACGGCCTGCGGCACCTCTCGCAATACCGTAGCGGTTTTGCTGCCGATGAACGAAACGTCGTTGGTGTAGGTCGTTTCCCGGCGGCCGGTAATTTCCACCGTTTGCAGCTCCTGGGCGTTTTCCTGCGCAACCAGACTTAAGGTTGCGGTTTCATCAGCCGACAGCGCTACTTTCTGCTCAATGGTTTTGTAGCCAATGCCCGTAGCGATCAGTAGATAGTTACCGGCCGACAGCCCCGGTAGTGCAAACTCGCCCGTCGCGGATGTGGTGGTTCCCTTGCCGGTGCCTTTCAGAATGACGTGCATCAATTCGGCAGGGGCGCCGGACTCGGTGGTTATCCGGCCTTTGATGGTACCCGACTGGGCAAATACAGAGTAACTAAATAAGGCAAGTAGTAACGTACAAGTTAGTTTCATTTATGCTCAACAGATTGTATTCTGCCGCAAAACTAACCTTATTTGGATCAATTACAAATAAGGAAATTTTGATATGAAGTCCATTTTAATAAAATACTCATTTTTACGGCCAACAACAGTCTGCACCAGTGATCTGGAGAGCGGCATCGGCGGGACCGTTTTAACCGGATCAAACCCGCTAGTAGGTTTGAAAAAGAACTGGGGGTGTTTAACGCATCGGGCGGGTTAGGCGCGCCCAAACTCCAACTACTAACTTTTCATATGTCACCGGTTCTACGTACGAAAAGAGATGCAACGGAATTCGTAACATTGTGGAGTCTTAAAAAGTACCTGCCGAAAATTCATGAAGCTTTTTACTTTACCGGATTGTTTCACGCTCCGCTTTTTCAAATCTCTTCTAACCAGTCTGCCCCTGCTTCTCTTTCTGATTTCCTGTTCGAAGGACAATGGAGCGCCAGGCGATGACGATTTGAAACCAATCATCGATGTTACCACAATTTGGGCAACCAGTCCATTTGGAGTTCCTATGAACGATTATGTCGGCAAGCAGTGGGAAAGCAAACCATTTTCTATTGAAGAAATGCAGCTATTTGCCAGTTTGGATACGACCAATCTTTCTGGTACAATCAAACCTACCGAGGTGACAAAGCCCCGTGTTGTTTACCCAAATCCGTTTAGCAACACCTTTTCTTTTCCGTTTTCCTTCAATAAGGATTTTTCGGGTAATGTTATCCTCAGGCTGGTTATCGTCGATCAATCATTAAAGCCTGTTCTCAAAAATGCAGTCCGCTTGTCCGTCGACTCCGGTTACGCAGCGATTGCTTTACGGCCTGACCTTGCGCCCGGGAACTACCGGCTGTATTACACCTTGAGCGCTCAGTCAAGCCCGCATTTTTTTAAGAGCTGGGGAAATATTCAGTATACACCGTAGTCCACAATTATCTGAAGAAGTCAGGCGAATTCGCTGATGTTCTTCCGCTCCGACCAGTCGATTTTTTCGGAACCGGTATTTTCCAGCAGGTGGTTGATGAAAGTGGTAATCCGGTTGGGAGCCTAACCAGTCGCCGTGTTGGCGATGAGCGAACTTTTTCGCTTCCAAACCGTCCAACGGGGGATTTTCCAGCCCGTTTAAACAGGAAGTTGGTTTTGGTGATGCTGTTGTTGAAGAAATACGGTTGTTGCCGGTGATGCACTTGATCAGGTACTTGCGCAAAAGAAATCGGGAATGAAGCGTATTATCAAAAAATTAATGAGCTTTAAGTCCTAAAGAATTTTCAGATCACCGCAGTTACAAAATGGGCATCTTACCGGTACTGAACCGAAACCGTGGGCGCTGGCGACTTTTCCTGACGGTTTGGGCCGTTTTGTCCGGCTACGGGCTGACGCTGGCCCAGAGCCGTTTGAACGGCCACCTGGAGGTGGAAGTAACAACCGCGGGTTCCTCCCGGCCGACGCCCGTGCGGGTGCGGCTGACGCGGGCGGGCCAGACGGTGAAGCAACTGCCGCAACAGGCCATCGGCGTCATGTACGGGTTGTGGGACCATGCCGACGGGTTTGGCTTTCAGCCAGACAGTTCTTTTTACATCAACGGTCGGTTTCGGATCGCTCTACCGCCCGGTACCTATCAGCTTTCCCTTTCCAAAGGCCCGGAATTTCTCGATCAGCAGCATGCAATCGTGGTGCAGGCCGGAAAAACACAGAAAAAAACGTACCGCCTGACGCGCTGGATCGACATGGCGGCCCGGGGCTGGTACTCGACCGACGGCCATATTCACATTCGGCGCTCCCCGCGCGAAGACCCGCTGTTGATGAGCTGGTTGCAGGCCGAGGACGTTCGGGTCGGCGTGCTGCTGCGTATGGGCGATTTCTGGGAAACGTATTATCAGCAATATGCTTTCGGTGAACAGGGCGTTTACCGCCGGGATAATTACCTGCTCGTTTCGGGCCAGGAAGACCCCCGAACGCCCGAACTCGGCCACGCCCTGGGCTACGGAGCCGCCGACAAGGTGCGGTATTCAAACGAATACTACCACTACGACAAAGTTTTCGACAAGCTCCACGAACTGGGCGGTATGACGGGGTACGCTCACCACGCCGAGACGTTCCACGGCTACCGGGGCCTGACGCTCGACGGGTTACGCGGGAAAGTGGACGTATTGGAAATTTTGCAGTATTGCGTGGATGAGACGCCCCTGCGCACCGACCATTATTACCATCTGCTGGATCTGGGCTTTCCGGTGACGGCCACGGCGGGGTCCGATTTTCCGTGGTGCGGACAGGATCACGGCCACGGTCCGCCGGAACGGTCGGCCCGGATTGGCAACGCCCGGTTTTACGTTTACACCGATGGCCCGCTGACCAATCAATCGTGGAAAGCTGGACTCAAAGCCGGGCATACCGTTGCCACCAGCGGCCCCATGCTGGATTTTCGCGTGAACAACGCCCGGCCCGGTGATCGGCTAGACCTGAAAAAAGGCGACCAACTAACGGTTTCCGTTCAGGCTTTCGGCCACGCCAGTCAGGTGCCGCTGGATAAGGTTGAACTCATCGGCCACGGGAAAGTGCTCGCCAGTGTTTCGAAAACCGATGCGGGGCAATCGGCCCGCCAACTGACCCTGAAGCTGGAGCTGGATACGCTGACGCGGGGTATCTGGCTGGCGGCCCGGTGTTTCGCCGGTCCTAAACAAGTGGCTCATACCACGCCCATTTACGTGACCGTCGATGGGGGCGGTTTTCACAACCCCGAAACTGCCGAACAATACCTGCAACGGAGCGAAAGTTACCTGCGGGAAATTGAGCAGGAACTGGAAAAAGAAAGACACAACCCCGAATTGCGGCTGTGGCATTACAAAAAAGGCTTGAAAACCCGCATCGCCGAAACGCGGGAGGTGATAGCAGGATTACGGCAAAAGTGGAAGATAGCCAAGAGGTGATACACAGAAGAATAAAGATCAACTAGGTGGTGGTCAACCCTTTGTCCTCCTGCCTAACCTCTTGTTTCTTCCTTATTTATTTTCCCGAATTACCACCATTCCCCTGGTCCAGCGCACCAGTTCGTTCAGCATGAGCTGGGCGGCCCGCTGGCTCGATTCGTTGGGCACAAACTCAGCTTCCTCGTTGATAAACTGATCGAAGAACGGAATATTGACGGCTTCGAATAATGGGACGATTTTCAGGGCAATCAGGTCGGCTTTCAGGCTGCTGGTGGCCCGGGTTCCGGCCGAAATACCGCCGTAACTGACAATACCGGCGGCTTTGTAGCCCCACTCCTGCACCAGGTATTCCAGCGCGTTCTTCAGCGGGGCCGGGTAACTATGGTCGTATTCAGCCGTAACAAAAATAAACGCATCGGCTTCGTCAATTTTGGCGCTCCACTGTTTGGTGTGCTCGTGTTCGTACTGCTTCAGGCGCGGGTGGGCGGGTTCGTTCATCAGCGGCAGGTTGATTTCCGCCAAATCCAGCACTTCTACGTTGAATTCACCGTGCTGGTGGGCCACTTCTGCAATCCACTCGGTAATGATTGGTCCTTTCCGGCTGGGCCGTACTGTCGAATTGATAATTTTCAGGTTGTACATTATTCGTTCAATTGATTAACTCGCTGGAGGACTACAGCTCTCCAATATCTTCATTCCAGACCTCTGGTTTCTGCGCGATAAACTGGTTCATCATATCAACGCATTCGGGCAGGTCCAGATCGATCACTTCCACCCCGTGTTGTTCCATGAACTCCCGTGCCCCGGCAAACGTTCGCGACTCACCGACGATCACTTTCGGAATTTTGAACTGCACGATAGTTCCGGCGCACATGTAACACGGCATGAGCGTGGAGTAAATGACGGTATTGCGGAAAGAACCCACCCGGCCGGCGTTGTTGAGGCAATCCATTTCGCCGTGCAGAATCGGGTTGTCTTCCTGCACCCGCTTGTTATGCCCCGACGCCACCAGCTGGCCGTCTTTTACCAGCGCCGAGCCAATGGGAATGCCGCCTTCCGATAAGCTCTTGCGAGCTTGCCGAATGGCTTCCTGCATGAATTCATCGTTCATAGAAGAAACTGAATCTTAGATTGGGTGGCCCACGGCGGTAACCGCGGGCCAGTAAGTTACATCAACGCCGTTTCCGATCACTCTTGGCTTTTACGGGTTTTTCCCGTTTACTGCCTCCTGTTCCACCGGAACGGCTTTTCGAGCGGCCTTCACCGGCTTTGCTCTCCCGGCGGGTCAGACGGCTTTTGAGCGAACCGCTGGGGGTGCTTTTGCCATCCACCAGCCACAAATCCAGGCTTCGACGGGCCAGGTTGGCTTCTTTTACGCGTACCTTCACCGTATCGCCAAACGCAAAAATCCGCTTGGTCCGCTTGCCGATCAGCCGGTAATTATCCTTGTCAAATTCGTAGAAATCATCTTCCAGATCCGTCATCCGGACCAGTCCTTCGGCGCTGGTTTCGGTAATTTCGACAAACATCCCGAAATCCGTTACGCCCGTAATCACGCCCGCAAACTCCTGGTCGCGGTCCATCCGGCTCATAAATTCCACCTGCTTGTACTTGATGGATGCTCGTTCGGCATCGACGGCCACGCGCTCACGGTCGGACGATTGTTTACAACGGGCTTCGTACTCTTCCCGATCCACCGATTTGCCGCCGTCCAGGTAATGCTGCAACAGCCGGTGCGCCATCATATCCGGGTAGCGACGAATGGGCGAGGTGAAGTGCGAATACCGCCGGAAAGCCAGCCCGAAGTGCCCGATGTCCTCGGTGCTGTAGCGAGCCTTGGCCATCGTCCGGATGGCGAGTTGTTGCAGTGCGTTCTGCTCCGGCTGGCCTTCCAGATCATCCATCATCGTGTTGAACGATTTGGACAGTTCTTTTTCGTTATCAACTTTAAGCTTGTAGCCAAACCGTCCGGCGAAGGTGGCAAACGTCCGCAGTTTCTCGAAATCCGGCGAATCGTGCACCCGGTACACCATCACGTTCGGGTGTTCTCCGCGCGACAGGTTGTGCACAAACTCGGCCACCCGCTTGTTGGCGAGCAGCATAAATTCCTCGATCAGCTTGTGCGCGTCTTTCCGGACTTTCGGGTAGACCGACAGCGGCACCCCGTTCTCATCGAGTTTGAACCGAACTTCAACCGTTTCAAAATTGATGGCACCGTGACGAAACCGTTCGTCACGTAGTTTAAACGCTATCTCATTCAGCAGCCGCAGCTCTTCCAGGTAATCACCCTGCCCCGTGTCCACCACGTTCTGGGCTTCTTCGTAGGCAAACCGGCGGTCGGAATGAATCACCGTGCGGCCAAACCATTCTTTCTTGACTTTGGCATCGGGTGTCATTTCAAAAACCGCCGAGAAGGTCAGTTTATCCTCGTTCGGTCGCAGCGAACACAGGTTGTTCGACAGTTTTTCGGGCAGCATCGGCACCACACGGTCCACCAGGTAAACGGACGTTCCGCGTTTAAAGGCTTCATCTTCCAGCGCCGTTCCCATCCGGATGTAGTGCGTCACATCGGCGATGTGCACGCCGATCTCGTAGTTACCGTTTTCCAGCATCAGAACCGACAGCGCATCGTCAAAGTCTTTGGCGTCTTCGGGGTCAATGGTAAACGTGGTTACCCCGCGCATATCCCGCCGTTTGGCAATTTCCTCTTCCGGAATTTGCTCCGAGATTCGTTCCGATTCCTGTTCGACGGCATCCGGAAAATGAACCGGCAACCCGAATTCGGCCAGGATGGCGTGCATTTCGGTGTTGTGCTCACCCGCTTGCCCCAGGACAGAAATGACCTCTCCCTCGGGCCGGTGCCGACCGTCGGGAAAGCGCGTCATCCGGATAATGACCTTATCGCCGTCTTTGGCTTCGCCCAGCTTGTCTTTCGGAATGTAGATTTCCTCGTAAATCTTCTTGCTGTCGGGGATCACCTGCCCGTAGTTGGGCCAGGTTTCAATCCGACCGACCAGCTCCGAGCGTCCGCGTTCTACAACCTCTGTCACCCGGCCTTCAACCCGGCGGCTCCGGCCCTGCGAACGGCTTCCGTACGAGGAACCACTCAATCGCTTCACTTTTACGGTATCACCGTCAATGGCGCCGTTCAGGTCTTCGGTACTGACGTAAATGTCGTCGTCGCGGTCGCCCGAACCGGTACCAACGAAGGCAAACCGGGGGTTGACGTGATCGACAACGCCCTCAACGGTCTGGTCGCTTTCGTTGAACTGGTAGGTTCCGTCGGGGTGGCGGGTCAATAGCCCCTCGTCGGTCAACTCGCCAATCAGACCATTGGTCAGGAGCTTCATTTTCCGTTCGTTGACATCGAAGTTTTCGAGCACAGCGGCCTGCGAAAACGATTCTCCACTATTTATTTCAAAAAAAGCCGCAATGTCGTTTTTCATTTCATCAAGAAATGAATTAGCCGACGGAACCGGTCGGTTCTGCGCGCTTCGGCGGTTTTCTCTTGGTTTATTTCTATTATTTCTCATGGTTTTTGGAAAAGGGCTGTTACCCAAGCTCATCAGAGGATTTTCGAGTGATTCTCTGATTAACTCTAATTTTCTCTGATTAGCTTATTGTAACAACAAAAAATTACTCCAGGCGCGTAATGCGCTGTTCTTCCACCAGTGGCGCTCCCAGCAAGCGGAGATACACCTGCACCAGCGTCACGATGGACGCCCGGGCGTATTCCCGCACTTTACTCAGGCCCATTTTCTGATAATACACCAGACTGGTTTGGTCGCCGGTCAGTTCGAGCGGTTGGGTGGGCAGGTTCAGAACGGCCGCCAGCAGGTCGAGCGGCACAAAGTGGCGACTGTCTCCGAAACGCCACATTTCCAGTACATCCTGATGGGGAATATCCCAGGGCTTACGACCCGACAGGCGCAGAGCCGCTGGCAGCTGGTGGCCGTGAACCAGCATCCGGCGACACAAATACGGGTAGTCAAATTCCTTCCCGTTGTGCGCGCAGAGGATCAGTTCGTTAGAGGGGTATTTTTCAATGATGTTAATAAATTCGCCCAGCAACGCTTCTTCGTCGTCGTTGGCGAGCGTTTTCACTTTCAGGAACACATTGTTGTCATCGTCCCAGTACAACCCACCGATTCCGATACAGACAATTTTACCGTATTCGGCGTAATAGGAAGCCCGGGTATCGTACCATTTGGCCGCCGACCAGTTCTCGTCGTTTTGGAAGTAACTGGTTTTCTGCCCCCACTGCTGCTGTATTCGCTCATCCAGGTCGTTGTACGATGGCGCTCCGGCAACGGTTTTAATATCAATGAATAAAAGGTTTTTGAGTCGTTTTTTCCAAGATACGGGCATAAGCGTGACAAAAAGATCAGGCGTGTAGGATTCCTTCCAGCCCCAACTCCTGAATTGGAATCAGGTTCTGTTCGGTAATGCTGTCAGGCACGAAGATAAACTTTTTGTCAAAAATCTGGTCGCCGATGTAATAGCTAACCCAATATTGATTATTCAAATGAAAAACATCGGGCATAATGGTTTCTACCACAACGTGTTCGCCGGGTTGCAATCCCTCAAAATAATGCCGCAGCGTGGACGTCGTCTGTGATTGCTGCTGCGTCTCATCGGCAAAGCCGTAGCCCTTCGAAGTCACAAAGACGTTTCGGATGGCAACGTCATTTTGATTGATTAAGTACACCTGCCAATCATACTCATTAAGCTCCGTCAGTTTTCGCGCAATCACGACCTGAACTCCTTCTACCGGCAAAAACGAAATATCTCTCTTCATCTAATCTATCGTCACAGACCTGGCCACGCAGGCTTTCGTCCGTGCTTTCATTCTTTTTTATTGGTTCATCATACTTCCAACGGGCGAAAGCCCGACGGTTCATGCATCAACTCCATTCCGAACAAATCGGCCAGGTGGTGCGTCACACGTTCGGCCACTTCTGCAACCGGAACTTCCCGCCCCAACTCGGCCTGCATCGACGTAACGGCTTTGTCGGAAATGCCGCACGGCACGATGTGATTAAAGTACCCCAAATCCGTGTTCACGTTCAGCGCAAAGCCGTGCATCGTTACCCAACGGCTCGCTTTAACGCCCATTGCGCAGATTTTTCGCGGACCGTTGGATTGTTTTTCTTCCGTTTCGTAATCCAGCCAGACGCCCGTCAACCCATCAATCCGCCCTGCATCCAGACCGTAATCCGCCAGCGTCCGGATGATGGCTTCTTCCAGTAAACGCATGTACCGGTGGATATCGGTAAAAAAGTTATCCAGATCCAGAATCGGGTACCCCACCAACTGCCCCGGACCATGATAGGTTATGTCACCACCGCGGTTGATTTTGTAATACGTCGCCCCAATCTTCTGCAAAAACGCATCGTTCGCCAGCAAATGGTCCTGCTTTCCGCTTTTCCCGAGCGTGTAAACATGCGGGTGCTGACAGAATAAAAGGTAATTGGGCGTCAGCGTATGTCCGTCGGCAGGCCGATTCCGATTATCGATTTTAGCCGCAACGATGTCCGCCAGCAACCGTTCCTGATAGTCCCAACCCGACTGATAATCAATAAGTCCCAGATCTTGAACCTGGACTCGTTTGTTACAAATGGTGTTCATGACAGTCTTGTCCTTAGAGAAAAAACACCAAAACCGGGCCTTTTCGTTCGTATCCGTTCCGATCGTTTTACGTCTAAACCGAAAACCGTTTTATGGCGCAGCACAATGACACCGGCAAACAGGGGGAAGACGAGGCCGTCCGTTACCTCGAACAGAAAGGTTACCACGTTCTGGAACGCAACTACCGCCACCAGCACGCGGAAATTGATTTAGTGGCCCGCAAAGGCAGGCTACTTATTTTTGTTGAGGTCAAAACCCGCAGCAACACCCGCTTCGGTCACCCGGAAGAGTTTGTTACCTACACCAAAGCCCGGCTGGTTATGAAAGCCGCTGAACACTACATCTTCACGAAAGACTGGCAACACGATGTACGTTTTGACGTTGTTGCGGTAACGGTGTTCCCGGAAGAAGTGACCATCAGGCATTTAGAGGATGCTTTTCACTGATTTTGTTTCCCGTAAAAAAAACGGTAGATTCGGCAACAGAAACGGATCGATTCATTTAGTAAAACAGTATGCGGTTCCTCGTGTTGCTAATGGCGCTGAGCCTCGGCACGGCTTATTGTTTTCCGGCACCCCCGAAAAAAACGGCTTATCGCCCCCGGGTGTATAGTGTCGAACAGCTTCGAAGCGACTTTGCCGTGCTTCGGAAGACGCTGGAAGAGCGCCATCCGAGCCTGTACCGGTATGTCCCGCGCGAGAAAATGAATCAGCAATTTGATTCGGTGTTCCGGCAGCTTTACCGCCCGATGACGGAGGTTGAATTCCGCGATTTGCTTCGCCCCCTGATCGTGCAGATCCGCTGCGGGCACACCGATGTGCAGGAATCCCTCTACACCAGCCGCTCAACCCGAAAACCGCAGCCGGAATGGTTGCCGTTTGACATTATTCTGCAAAACGACCGGCTGTTTATCGGTCGCAACCGCAGCACGGATTCCTCGCTGATCTGCGGTACGGAAGTGCTGAAATTAGGAAACTATCCGGTTAAGGACATCATCCAGGCCGCCCGCGACCGCTGGCCGTCGGACGGCTACAACCAGACCTTCAAAAACTATTTTCTCGAATTATATCACTTGGAGGACACCTACTGGCGGCATTTCAGCGGGCGCTCGCCCTGGACACTGACCGTTCGGGATACCACTGGCACGGAGCGCCTGACCACCGTTCGCCGTCGTCCGGTTGCTTCGGGTGACCTGCAAACCAGCCCGGCTCCCGCGACGGTCAAGCGCAGCAAAAAAAGCCGCCACCGAACGGAAGCGTCGTATGATGAAGACGATGCCAAGCTGCAATTGATGCGCTCCCTGCATTTCATCAACAGCGACTCAACGGCGGCCATGCTGATTATCAATAGCTTCGGCTACGAGCGTTACCAGTCATTTCACCGGGAAGTTTTTGAAACGCTGGAAAAACAGAAGGTTCAGGACCTGGTGATCGACCTGCGGCAGAATACCGGGGGCAACGCCGAAATCGGGTCGGATCTGATGTCGTACCTCATGAAATCCGATTTCCGGCAGGTCGACCGGGCGGAGTGCCGCGTGCGTCGGCCCAACGCCTGCTCGTATTTCGACCGGAAAGAAAAACGGGTTTTGCGCCAGAACTTCCGATTTATGCGAGCCGAAGGTGGCCGCTATCACTTCGGCAAATCCAACGTTGGCTGGAACAAACCCGCATCCGAACACCGCTTTACCGGCCGGGTTTATATTTTGACCAGTGGCCGGACCTTCTCGGCCGCATCCATTTTTACGGCCAGCCTCAAAGCCCAGCGGACGGTGACGATCATCGGTCAGGAAACCGGCGGGGGCGAAGCAGGCTGCAACGGCGGCATCATCCAGACGCTGACCTTACCTGAAACGCGGCTCCGCGTGCGGTTTCCGGTCTTCTGGATTGCCACGGCCAGCCGGAACCCGGATCAGGGCCGGGGCGTGATGCCCGATTATTCGATTGAATACACCGTCCGGGACCGCATCAAGCAGCGTGATCGGGATCTGGAGAAAGCCCTCGAACTAATTCAGTCCGGGAAGCGCAAAATGACATTACGCTGATTTTTTCAGTACACAAAAAAGCCGCTTCTGATAACCAGAAGCGGCTTTTTTGTGTACTTATAATTGAAGTTGACTTACAAATTCTGTTCAGCCGTTGCCGGCTCTGCAGTTTCGCCAGCGTATTCCTCCGTCGGCAGACACGCGCAAACCAGGTTCCGGTCCCCGTAGGCGTTGTCGATCCGGCTGACACTCGGCCAGAACTTCCGCGCTTTCACATACGGCAGCGGAAAAGCGGCTTTCTCACGGCTGTACGGACGATCCCACTGGTCGGCGATGAACACGCCAACGGTGTGGGGCGCGTGTTTCAGCACGTTACTGGCTTTGTCGGCTTTGCCTTCTTCTACCTCACGGATTTCGGCCCGGATGCTGATCAGAGCGTCGCAGAACCGGTCGAGTTCGTCTTTTGATTCGGATTCGGTCGGCTCGATCATCATCGTGCCCGGCACCGGGAACGAAACCGTCGGCGCATGGAAACCGTAGTCCATCAGGCGCTTCGCAATATCTTCCACTTCGACACCAGCGGCTTTGAACGGCCGGCAATCGACAATCATTTCGTGGGCACAACGACCGTTTTTGCCCGTATACAAAATCGGATAATGCTCTTCCAGACGCGCTTTCAGGTAGTTGGCGTTTAGAATGGCCGTTTTGGTCGCATTCGTCAAGCCTTCCCCGCCCATCATCGCAATGTAAGCGTATGAAATCGTCAGGATGCTGGCCGATCCGTAAGGGGCCGCCGAGATGGCGTGAATGGCCTGTTTACCGCCCGTTTCGACCATCGGGTTACCCGGCAGGAACGGCGCCAGATGCTCGACCACACCGATCGGCCCCATACCCGGCCCACCGCCACCGTGCGGAATGCAGAAGGTTTTGTGCAGGTTCAGGTGGCAGACGTCAGCCCCAATGGTGGCCGGACTCGTCAGCCCAACCTGAGCATTCATGTTGGCCCCGTCCATGTACACCTGTCCGCCGTGTTCGTGGATAATCTCGCAGATTTCCTTGATGGTTTCTTCAAACACCCCGTGCGTTGAGGGGTACGTTACCATCAGACACGACAGATCGTTGCTGTATTGTTCGGCTTTCGCCCGCAGGTCAGCCACGTCAATATTACCGCGTTCGTCGCACTTCACGATCACGACTTTCATTCCGGCCATAACGGCGCTGGCGGGGTTGGTTCCGTGCGCCGACGACGGAATCAGCGACACGTTGCGGTGTCCTTCGTTCCGGCTTTCGTGGTACGCCCGGATCACCATCAGACCGGCGTATTCGCCCTGCGCACCGGAGTTGGGTTGCAGCGACATAGCCGCAAAACCGGTGATTTCACAAAGCCAGCGGCTCAGGTCGTCTACAAGCTTCTGGTAGCCCGCAGCCTGGTCTTTCGGCGCAAACGGGTGAATGTTACCGAACTCCGGCCAGGTCACCGGGATCATCTCGGCGGTTGCGTTCAGCTTCATGGTGCAGCTACCGAGCGAAATCATCGAGTGCACCAGCGAGAGGTCTTTCTCTTCCAGCGACTTTAGATACCGTAGCATCTGGTGCTCGGTATGATGCGTATTGAAAACCGGGTGGGTCAGGTAGTCCGACTGGCGAACCAGCCGGTCGGGCCAGTTAAACGACAGCGTTGCGGTAGCGGCATCCAGATCGCCGGAAACCCCGAAAACGTCCAGCAACTGAATCACGTCATCCACCGTTTTGGCTTCGTCGAAAGAAACGCTCACCCGCTCATCGTCCAGGTACCGCAGATTCACGCCCGCCGTCCGCGCCGATTTCCGCAGCGATTCCACATCGTCAACCACCACCGTGACGGTATCGAAGTAATTCTGCGTCAGAATTTTATAATCGTTCCAGCGCAAAACCGTTGCGAAAAGCCTGGTCAGGCCGTGCACTCGTTCGGCAATGGCTTTGAGCCGCTGCGGACCGTGATAAACGGCGTAGCTACCCGCCATGACGGCCAGCAGTACCTGCGCCGTACAAATGTTGGAAGTGGCTTTTTCCCGGCGAATGTGCTGTTCGCGAGTTTGCAGGGCCATCCGCAGAGCTGGATTGCCCTGGGCGTCGACCGAAACCCCGATGATCCGGCCCGGAATCTGCCGCTTGAACGCTTCACGGGTAGCGAAATAAGCTGCGTGCGGACCGCCGTAGCCCATCGGCACGCCAAACCGTTGCGACGAACCCACCACAATATCGGCTCCCATTTCACCCGGAGGGGTCAGCAACGTCAGGCTCAGCAGATCGGCAGCCACGGCCACGAAAACGTTGTGTTCATGAGCAGCCGCGATCAGATCGGTGTAATCAAACACCTCGCCGTCGGAAGCCGGGTATTGCAGCAGCATCCCGAACAGATCATCCTGCGTGACGTTTACCTGCTGGTGATCGCCCACCAGAACTTGGATGCCCAGGGGCGTAGCCCGTGTTTTGACCACGTCGATGGTCTGCGGGTGGCAACGTTCGGACACAAAAAACGTCGCGGCCGATTTCTTGGCCGCCGGGCGCTGGGCGTACAGCACGTGCATGGCTTCGGCAGCCGCCGTTGCTTCATCCAGCAGCGAGGCATTGGCGATTTCCATGCCGGTCAGGTCAATGACCACGGTTTGGAAATTAAGCAGAGCTTCCAGCCGTCCCTGAGCAATTTCCGCCTGATAGGGCGTATAAGCGGTGTACCAGGCCGGATTTTCCAGTATATTGCGCAGAATCACATTCGGCGTGATGGTATCGTAGTATCCCGCGCCGATGAACGATTTATAAATCTTGTTCTGTTGAGCGAGCTTTTTAAAGTCGGCCAGAAACTGGTGCTCGGATTTGGCCTGCGGCAAATCGAGTGGTTTTTCAAGCCGAATGAGCGCCGGAACGGTCTGGTCGATGAGTTCGTCCACCGAAGCAACGCCGATGGTTTTCAGAATGGCATTGGTTTGAGAAACATCCGAACCGTTGTGACGGTCTTCGAAACGTTCCTGATAGTGTAGGTTGATCTTCATTACCCGTGAAGAGTGATTTAGCTGCGAAAGAAGTGACTTTCTTTATATATTACGTACTCGTATTTTTAGAATTTACTTACAAAAATACAAATAATAAATAAACCTGTTTGGTTCCGTTTCATGAATCCGGTTACGATTTGGTTTTATCCCGTTATTATTAAATTAAAGCCGGCTTTTTGCGCGTCCTAAAAATGTCTGTACATCCAACCATCTCTGTCATCATGCCCGTCCACAACGGCGAACGCTTTCTGGCGGAAGCGATTGAAAGCCTGCTGGGACAGACATTGACAGACTTTGAGCTTATCATCATCAACGATGGCTCAACCGATCAATCCGGCCATATTTGCAAAAAGTACCTGGCCATCGACAGCCGAATTCGGCTTCTGACCAATGCCAAACCGCTGGGCAAAGCAGGCGATCTGGCCAAAGAAATGGGGATGCAGCACGCCAGAGGCCGGTTTATTGCCATCATGGATGCCGACGACGTGGCCAAACCGCACCGGCTGGAACGGCAAACGGCTTTTCTGGAAACCCACCCGGACGTATTTCTCTGCGGATCGTGGGCTGAATACATCGATCCCACCGGCCGGGTCTTCCGGGATTGGAAACCCGATACGGAATCCAGCCGGATTGTGCGGAACCTGTACTGGAAAAATTCGATCATGCACCCCACCTTTTTTTTCCGGAACGACCCGTCGGCTTTTCCGTTTTACGAAACAAAATATACGTGGTATAATGATTATTACACGCAGTTGAAACTGATCAAGCAGGGTCGAAAACTGGCCAATGTGCCGGAAATTCTGCTGTCGTACCGGGTTTCGGGGCAAAGCTCAACGCAGACAGGCATCAAAAAGAAAGTCCTGGAATATTTTCAGATTCGGGACGAAATTGCCCGCTACCCGGCTACCCGGCCCGATTTCCGCAGCCGGATGATTGTGCTGGCGCAGCAGTTGGCGGTGGCCTGTCTGCCCGAAAAATGGTTGCTGCGGTTTCATCCGGTTTTCCGGAAAACGATCTGATGACTAAGCTCTTTCACTTCTATGTCCGACTACAACGAAGCGTATCACAACGAAATTGAAGCCAACGCCCGGCGGTCGGCCGAAACTGTCATCGGCTTTCTGATCCGGCTTTTCCACCCTCAATCGGTCATCGATATAGGCTGCGGACGCGGCACCTGGCTGGCTGAGTGGCAGCGGCAGGGCATCACCGATTTTCGGGGTGTCGACGGGGGGGGACAGGACCAAAACCGGCTGCTGATTCCGCCCGATCGGTTTCTGGAATACAACTTGAATCAGCCCTTTACGGCTGCCAAACGCTACGATCTGGTCACCTGTCTGGAGGTAGTCGAACACCTGAAACCGGCCTCGGCCGATACGATTGTGCAAACGCTCACGGGGCTATCGGATGTGGTGGTTTTCAGCGCAGCCGTGCCGCGGCAGGGCGGTTTTCAGCACATCAACGAGCAGTGGCCCGCCTACTGGGCCGAAAAGTTTGAAGCCGCCGGGTACGTGTTCACGGATGGCATTCGCTGGCAACTGATGCCGCACGCGGAAGTGGCCTGGTGGTATCGACAGAATTTGTTTCTAGCCATCCGGAAAGAGCTTTACGAAGCCCGGTACGGCTTTCTGCCCCGTTTTTCGCCCGACTATTACGTAATGCATAAGCTGGTGTACAAGACGTACGCCAGTTGGTCATACCGGCTTTATTTTACGATTGAACAGTTTATTTACAACCATTTTCACTCGTTGTACCACGCCATTTACCCAACGATCAAGAAAATTTTAGCGAAGTCATGAATCCCATTGTCCGGCTGGTCTTTTTCAATCCCATTATGAATTACGCCGTCTGGTCGATTCGCCGGTACGTTCGTCGGATCGCCAACCTGGTACCGGCGGGGGCCACGTTGCTGGATGTCGGCGCGGGCGAATGCCAGTACAAACCGTTCTTTGCGCATACCCGCTACCGAAGCACGGACTGGTGCGGCACCACCGACCACCACCGGTATTCGGCGGGCATCGACTACATCTGCCCGGCGGATGATTTGCCGCTGGAAAACGCTGACGTAGATTATGTCCTATGCACGCAGGTTCTGGAGCACGTCCGCTATCCCGAGAAGGTCATTCAGGAACTGGCGCGGGTCCTGAAACCGGGTGGATTGCTGTTTCTGACGGTGCCCCAGAGCTGGCAGGAACACGAGCAGCCGTACGATTACCACCGCTTTACGCGTTTTGCGCTGCAAGCCTACGCCGACGATCACGGTTTTGACGTGGTGGAAATCCGGCCGCAGGGTGGGCGTTTTCTGGTGATCGGTTTTTTTCTGGCCTGGAGCTTACCAACCCTCTTCAAGAATGCGTTCGGGCAGGCTGGTTTTCTGTTTGCCGTTGTCGTCTTTTATCCGCTCAATTTCCTGCTTGCGTTGTTGTTCTTCCTGCTTGATCCGCTCGACCGCAAACGCGAATTTACGATGAACTACGAGTGCATTTTCCGCCGGAAATAAGGGCTTAGAGCAGTCGGCGGGCCAAGGCAAAGTAAGCTCTTAGGATTGGATTGACAAGCCAGGTAATCAGGGGATTGCGAATTTCGGAGAAAACAAGTTCGCTTGAAAACTGCGGCAGAAAAACCTTATCCGGAACCGTTCGCTGGCGTTGAATCTGACGGCGCACGGTCTGGATGCGTTTACGATGCCGGATCAGGAAGCCGTAGCCTTTCAATTTCTCCCCGAAAAAGCCGCCAACGATCGAATACACCAGAATCAGCAGTTCGACGGCAAACAGGGCGGGCGCTACAAGCAGCAGCGTTTGCCGCTGGTAGTTCTGCAACACCACCATCAACCGGTTTTTCTCCACATGGTACCACTTGGCGGTACTTTTGGAAAAATGGTAATCGTGATAAATCACCGCCGACCCACAGCAGAAATGCCGATACCCCCGAAGCAGACCCCGCCAGCTCAAGTCCTGGTCTTCAGAGTAGGCAAAGAAGACTGGATTGAACCCACCCACCCGCTGGTAATACGGCTTCGGAATGTATAAACAGGCCCCGCTCACGCTGATGATTTCCCGGTCCTGATTGCCCGTGGGCCGGGGATAGCCGTTGTCTTTGCACCAGCCAAAACCAAGGTAGTGAATGGCGTTGCCCGCCGTATTAAGCCACTCGCGCCGTTGCTGGTGCAGAATAACGGGCTGCAGTAAACCGACGTTGACGCCTTTCCGAAGCTGGTACTGGTAACTTATTTCCAGCTGCGCCAAAAAATCCGGCGTCACCTCCGTATCCGGATTGAGCAAAACGCAAACGTCGGCACCCGCGGCAAACGCCCGCGCCATCCCCAGGTTATTGGCTTCGCAAAAGCCGGTATTTTCCGGCTGGTAGATCACCTTGATCGGCAGTGGCTGACTCCGTAAAAATTCGCGGGTGCCATCGGTAGACCGGTTGTCAATGACCAGAACGTGGTAATTCGGGTGCGTCAGGTGCGCCAGCGATCCAAAAAGGGTCGCCAGGTACTTCTGGTGGTTGTACGTAACGACGATAATCCAGGTGTTCAGCGGAGCAAGGGGCTCAGTCATTGGTCCGGTAAATCTCGATACTGCCCAGCTTTTTCACCTGCCGCAGACAGCGGGTTTCGGCCGGTTGCGGCTGACGGTCAAAGACAAAATACTTCACGTTCAATTGCTTAAGTTTGGGTGAGCAGGGATCAACGCCCACGGCATAACCGTCTTCGAACGTATTGTTGATGATTGTTGTATCGCGGCCGTCGATGTACGTGTAGTAAATCGTGTGGGCGTACCGGTTGTAGGCAGAATCGCGTTTGGCCGCGGGGTCCAACACCCGCATGGTTTTGAAATCCGGCAGGTTTTTCACCCCGCTCAACTGATTGACGCCCGTAGCCGCTACCATGTAGGTAATATACTGACTGCCAATAACGACCCAGCGGGCTTTGGGTTCCTGCTCGTTCAGTTCCCGAACGTTTTTATACAGCGTGTTATCGGTGATCGGGGCCAACCCTTTGGAAAGCGGGTTGGCTTTCATGTTCGGCACCACAAACAGAAAAATCGCCAGACCGAAAACGGCCGTTTGGTACGGAAACCGGACAAAAGGCAGCAACGAAATCGCCAGGGCCGTGAAAAACAGCGTGGGCAGGAAAACTTGGTGCGCCTTGAAAAAACCGTTGGAATCGTTCAGGTTCAGAATGGCCGCGTAAATCATCAACCCGATAACGCCCGCGATGGCCAGCACCGAAACCGTGCCGCTCACCTTGATGGGACGTTTACGAACATAATCCACATACAGCAGCGTCAGAAACACGTTACCCACCCCAAACGGAACCTGCGCCCGGCGCGTGGGGCTCATGTTGAGCAGGGTGATTTTGGCCAGCCAATCCGGGAAGCCCACCTCGATCCAGGCCCAGAAAATGAGCACAAACAGCGAAACCGCCAGCAGCAGCGGATCGGCCTTTCGCGTGTAGACGAACAGCAGAACCAGCGACAGGAAAATAACCGGGGCAAACGTGATGAAGTGCGACAATTCGCAGATATTCAGCCACTCTTTCGGAAAGTGAACGTCGTCGACCAGCCAGCCGTAGTATTCGGAGAACCAGTTGGCGATAAAGCCTGTTCCGCCCGTTTCGCTCCGCTGGCCGGGGTAAACCGTGTGGCTCATCACGTCGATGGAGGCTTTGGCATCACTGTAATACGCGTAAAAAATAGCGCCCAAAGCCGCGAACGCCAGCCCGAACGTCAGCAGTTTAAGCGTTAATTTATCAAACAGCCAGTCCCGGTGAAACTCCCGTCCTACAAAACCCACCAGCAAAAAAATCAGTAAATACCCCAGCGGAATCTGGTAGGGCGGATACAGCGCCAGCGCAAACGTGGCAAACGCCCAGACGAACAGCAGACCATTGACCAGCAGCGTTTTCAGGGAGCGGCCGTAAAAAAGATAGATGGAAGCCACCAGCAACAGGGCACCCGGCATCAAATTTGGAAGCAGGTAAAACGACCACCGGGCCACCCCGCTGGAAAAAACCAGCCAGAACGCCCCAAAGATCGATAGCCAGAAGTTATTGCGGGTGAGCAACATCAGCAGCAGCGTCAACGCTACCAATGAACCAATCACTTTAAATTGCCACCACCAGGCATAGCCCTGTTCGGGACTGAGCAGGAAAAAGCCCCAGTAGTCCGGGCGAAAAAAGCTTACCAGGTGCTTGACCGGATAATAACCAACCAGCGCCGGACGCTCGCCACCGAGGGCCGGGTTTTCCAGCGGAAAATCATTTTGCACCTGCGACAGAATGAAAGGCGTTGATACCCCCCACTCGTCAATCCGGATCGGCAACGGTTTACCCGACAGTAATCCCCGCTTTGGATCCGACCCGTCCGGAATGACCTGGTTCCAGTACGGAATGGACGAATAGTGAATCTTGGCCAGCGTCAGTAACACGAACAGACCGAAACATACCCCCAGAAACCATTTTAGGCGCTTGTCAAACCGAATCAGTTCAAAGCCCTGTGGAGTAACCTCAGCCGGTTGTTCGACTGCTACAGCGGGTCGGCCGGTTAGGACATCGGGTTTTGACGGTTGGGCCGTTGTTCGGAGAAGGGTGGATGGTGGGGTTACCGGGACTTTTTTCTTTTTTGACATAATCGGGCGTTCTGTTTTAAATCGCTGGCGAGCGTTGGGCAGAAGTGACTGTTTTTATTCGGGTACGTTCGATTGCTTTTCGTTTTCCAGCACCAAATTACCGGTGTTCTGCAAATCCGTCATTTCTTTTTTCAGAATGGCCACTTCGTGCGTCAGTTCCTTGATGGAATGCTGCAACCGGGAGTTGACAACCGACAGGTGCACCAGAAAGCAGATGATGGCGAAAATGGCAAACAGGAAGATGAGCGAGGGCGGATAGAAAACGCCCAGAAACAGGGAAATCTGCGTCAGCCCGTCGCGCCAGATTGAAAAGACAATTAAAATGATTGCACAAGCAATCCAGACGAAGGAATATTCTTCCCGTAGCTTTCCCCGCACAATCAATCGGGTGATGAACCCCATGAAGATCAGTGTGCCGATCAGGCTGAAAACCTGGATGGTAATGGGTAAGGATTGCATGGCTATAAGCTTTGTTTTCGTAAACGCACATAAACAAACAAGGTCCCCAGCGTTACTTTGAACAGGTAATAAATCGACCGAATAAACGTGATGGACGACGTACCGCCCTGCCGTTCTTCCATCACAATGGGTACTTCCAGCAGCCGTAGCCTGTGCAACCCGAATTGCACGATTGCTTCCGGTTCGGGATACTCGTCGGGGTAATACCGGTTGACGATCTCCAGCGTTTTCCGGTTAAACGCCCGGAACCCCGACGTACTGTCGTGCACGGTTTTGCCAATCAGTAGCTGATTGAGCCACCGAAAATAGCGAATTCCGATTCTCCGTGCAAACGAAGACTGAAAGCCCTTGCGCTCCAGAAAGCGCGAACCGATTACCACGTCGGCCCGGTCTTCAAAAAGTGGCTCCAGGAGCTTCGGCAGACCGTCGGCGGGGTGCTGGCCGTCGCCGTCAATCTGCACGGCGATGTCGTAGCCTTTCCGAAAGGCGTATTTGTAACCCGCCTGCATACAGCCGCCGATGCCCAGGTTTACGGGTAGATCCAGATGCAGACAATCCAGCGTCCGAACGACGGCCAGCGTGTTATCCGTTGAGCAATCATTGACGACCAGCGTATCAATCGGCAACCCCGTACGGATTTTAACCCGACGGATGTTCTCCACCACGGCCGCCACCGAACTCTGCTCGTTGTAGCAGGGCACCACCACCAGTATCCGAAGTGACTTCATTTTTCGTTTGCGTATGGTAAAGTTGGACAGAAAGCTTGCTACTCAAAGGTAGCAGACCATCCCTTGCGGGTCAAATTACATGCCATAAATTCTCCGCGGTTTGGCTATCTTACAGCCGATTAGTCTGAACCGATGATGCGCTTTCTCCGTAGAATTCTTCCTTTCTGCCTGGCCGTTGCCCTGCTGGCCTATGCCTTGAAAGATATTTCGTTCGACGACCTCGGGCGGCAGTTTCAGCGGGCTCATTACGGCTGGATTGCGCTGGTGGGTCTGATTACGGTTCTTACGTACCTGGTTCGCGGGAAGCGCTGGCAGCAGCCGTTGATGGCGCTGGGCCATCATCCGACGGTTTTTCGGGCCACGGTTGCCATGCTGGCAGGCGTCATTGCCAGCCTAGTGGTGCCGGGCTCGGGTGAGCTAACCCGCTGTGCAACGCTTCAACGGACCGATGGCGTACCGTTCTCGCAGGGTATTGGCTCAGTCGTTGCCGAGCGGGTGATTGATCTGCTGATGCTGGGGACCGTCCTGCTGCTTACGCTGCTGGTGGAACTCAACAGAATGCAAACGTACCTGGCTGGCTTGGCTCTCAATGTCCCTAACGTTTCCGGCTGGGAGGTAGCTGGCGGTATTGTGGCCGTTGGGCTGTTGGGCTGGCTCAGCTGGCGATGGTTACTGAAATTAGCTCTTCAGCAACATTCTCTGGCTCTGCGGTTTACTAACACTGTTAAGGGCCTTTGGACGGGTTTTAGCGCCATTCGGCGCCTGCCTCAACCATATTTGTTTGTACTTCTAACAGTGTTAACTTATTTTTTTTTCTGGCTAAGCACCCATTGGCTGCTGTTGTCGCTGGACCGCACACACGCACTCCCGCCCTCGGCCGCCCTGACGATTCTGGCCGTCAGCTCGCTGGGTGGTCTGGCGGTGCCGACGCAGGGTGGTATCGGCACCTATCATTTTTTCGTTAGCCGGGTGCTGGTCCTGTACGGTTTCTCGCCCGCCGAAGGAGCCCTCGTGGCCACTTTTCTGCACGCTGTCGGCTTTGGCATCAACTTAATTCTGAGCAGTCTGAGTTTGGTTCTGGTGCCGTTTATTCTGACTAAAAAACCGAATTAGCGCACCGCTAATTTATTGACTATGAGCGGGGTAATATTCCAGGTGGGCTTTCAATAAATTACCCGTATTTTCGTTTTATATTTGCACAAGCAGGGTCGGTCCCTGCTTTTTTAGTTTGTTTTTCTTCACAACACTCTCATGAAGTATTTGCGTTACAGCGTCGGCTTTCTGCTGCTGAGTCAGTTGGCAATGGCACAAACCGCCACCGACTATGCCAACACCATTCAGGCTGCCGACCTGGAAAAACACCTGCGCGTGCTGGCCGCCGACGATATGGAGGGCCGTGAAACCGGTACAGCCGGTCAGCGAAAAGCCGCCGATTACATTGCCAAACAGTTTGCCGATGAAAAACTGCAACCCATCGTCAAAAGTGAAGATGGCAAAACGAGCTACTTCCAGCCGTTTAAACTGTATCAGAAGACCTGGGGTGATTTTTACGTCAAAGCCGGTGGCAAAACCTACAATTATCCGAAAGATTTCATTGTCAATGGTTTATTTGCCGTGATGCAGGAAACCCCGGTTGAAACGGTTTTTGCGGGCTACGGTATTTTCGCGGATCAATACAACGACTACGCCAAGCTGGATGTTAAGGGGAAAGCCGTGGTGATTCTGGAAGGAGAACCCAAAAAAGCCAACGGAAATTACGTCATCTCCAACTCGGCAAAACCGTCGGACTGGAGCAACGAAGAAAGCGTGCGCAAGAAAGCCCTCATTGCCAAAGATAAGGGAGCCGAGCAGGTATTTATTGTTTCGGCCGAATCGCCGGAAGCCTACCGCCGGCTGGTTGCCCAGCGCACGGCCCTGATGGGTCGTTTCAACCGCATGAGCTTACAGCCGTCGATGGAAAAAATCGGGGCCGTCGGAACGTTTCTAATTACCCAGGAAATGGCCGTCAACCTGCTGAACACAACCTCCGCCAAATTGCAGGCTGCAACGGCGAAGATTAATAAAACCGGTAAGCCTAACTCGGGCGTTCTGAAGGGCAAAATCAGCCTGAAAGCCGAGCGAAAAGACGAAACTCTGGAAAGTAGCAACGTACTGGGCTTTCTGGAAGGAACCGATAAAAAGGATGAAATCGTAGTCGTTTCAGCACACTACGACCACATTGGCGTGAGCGCAGACGGTCAGGTGAACAACGGGGCCAACGACGATGGTTCCGGTACGGTTTCGGTCATTGAAATTGCGCAGGCTTTCGCCAAAGCCAAAGCCGAAGGGCACGGACCGCGCCGGAGTATGCTGTTCCTGACGGTTTCGGGCGAGGAAAAGGGCCTGCTGGGTTCGGAATATTACACCGACATGAACCCGGTGCTGCCGCTGACCAATACCGTCTGCGACCTGAACATCGACATGGTGGGCCGCGTGGACGACCTGCACGAAGGAAAATCCGACAACTACATTTACGTCATCGGCTCCGATAAGCTGTCGTCGGAACTGCACCAGATCAGCGAGGAAGCCAACCGGAAGTACACCATGATGGACCTGGATTACAAATACAACGAACCCAGCGATCCGCAGCGGATTTACTACCGTTCCGACCACTATAACTTTGCCAAGCACAAAATCCCCATTATCTTCTACTTCAACGGTCTTCACGCCGATTACCACCGCCCCGGCGATGATGTCGAGAAGATTGATTTCAAACTGGCGGAGAAATCAGCCCGGCTGGTGTTCTACACGGCCTGGGAGATTGTGAACCGGGAGAATAAGCTGGTGGTGGACAGCAATAAGCCGTAAGCTGAAATCGAAATTACGCGCCTTCACAAATTAACCGGGATTCCCGCTGCAAACCGTCATGCAGCGGGAATTTCCGTTTTTAGCGAGGAGTCAGTTTCCCGTCGACATTTTAGCGGGCTTAGGAGCCATACCCGGCTGCGTAATCTCGAAATTTTCCTTCTGCTTGGCTTCGGCGACAATCTTGCGGACATCGGCCAGCAGCTGCTTGGCATCGTAGACAATACCGTCTTTTACGGTGTATTTTACCCCACCAATCCGCGTCACTTCATTTTTTTCGGTCAGGTGAATGGCGCCTGTGCCGTACAGGACCTTCAGGTTTGCCAGCGGATTTTCCTCCGTAATTACAAAATCGGCCAACTTCCCGACTTCCACCGAACCAATCTGATCGGCCATACCGAGGGCTTCGGCTCCTTTCAGCGTAGCGGCCCGGATTACCTCCAGCGGATGAAAACCGGCTTCGCGCAGGAGCTCCAGTTCGCGGATGTAGGCAAAACCGTACAATTGGTAGATATAACCCGAATCGGAACCCGTCGTGACGCGCCCTCCCCGGTTTTTGTACTCGTTGATAAACGCCATCCAAAGCTGGTAATTGCGCTTCCAGGTTACTTCCTGTTCGGTTCCCCAGTTGTGCCAGTACGAACCGTGCGAAATCCGGCTGGGACCGTAAAACCGCCAGAGGGCCGGAAGCGTGTACTCGTCGTGCCACTCGGCCCGGCGGGTCAGCATCAGTTCGCGGTTGGCTTCGTAAATATTGAACGTTGGGTCGATGGTGAAGTCCAGCGCGATCAGCTCGTCCATCACCTTGTTCCATTTTTCGGTACCCGGTTTAGCGGCCTGCTGCCAGAGCTTACCAGCCTCTTCAAAACGGTTCTGCTCGTTGTTGTAATTGTAGTCGGCGGGATACGACTGAATGGTTTTGTCTTCAAACAACGCTTCGGGCAGACCATACCAGTGTTCCATCGTTGTCAGACCAGCCTTCGCCGTTGCCAGCGCGTTCATCCGGGCCACTTCCAGCTGGGCGTGGTGGCAGGCCGAGCGCAGGCCCAGCTTTTTGTTTTCGTCCAGAGCCGCCCGGAAAACATCCGGTTCGGCCCCGAAAAACTTGATGCCGTCGGCGCCTTTTTTGGCATTTTCACGCACCCAGGCCCGGGCCTGTTCGGGCGTCGAAATGGGGTCTTTGGCGCCCATGCCAAAAGCCGTATAGGCTTTGATGCGCGGGGCCGTGATCTCGTTTCGCTCGCTTTTGGCCCGGTGTTGCAGCACCCAATCCAGGCCGTTGCCCGCCGATGGATCGCGAATAGTTGTGATGCCGTGCCCCAGCCAGAGCTTAAACACATACTCCGAGGGAGTCCCCTGCGCTTTGCCGCCGATGTGGCCGTGCATATCCACAAACCCCGGCATCAGGTACATGCCTTCGCAGTTCAGTTCTTTGTCGCCCGGCATGGCCTGCGGTCGTCGCTTTTCGTCGATTGGAACGCCGGGGTAACCAACCTGCCGGATTTGGGCAATGCGGTTTTTCTCCACCACAATGTCAATCGGCCCGACCGGGGGCGCGCCGGTGCTGTTGATGAGCGTCACTCCCCGGATGATGAGCCGTTTGTGGGGGCCGTCGCCTTCCTTGCGGGCGGGGGCATCCGTAATTTGAGCCAATAAACGGGATGAAGAGGCCAACAGAAGAAACGAAAAGATCAATCGACGCGTAAAAATCGAATTCATATCGTGAGTGAAGGTTTGTTGATCAGCCGATTAAGCAAGATACAGAGTTTGTTGTACATTTGATTTTTCCCAAACCCGGTTTTGCGTATACTCCCCGAAAAGCCAGGATTCGGATAAGTATTGACTCGGAAAGTGCAAATTATTCCGAATTGAGACCAGTGACCAAAAACAACTTACGGCAAGCAACGTTTTTACAAAAACCGTTACGCCAACAATTCGACGGGTTGGCAACGGAATCTGAGGATTATCAAGCCTTTATGAAAACGATATTTTTGAATTTCCTTTTCCTGCTCACCCTGGCGGGCTGTTCCTCCGACAGCGGAAAAGAAACCGACGCCAGTGCTCCAAAAGCGGGCCCTGTCTACACGCTCATTTTTCTGGATAAATCGGTTAGTGTCAATCCAAATCAGGCCTTTGTTGCTCAGAAATACCAGGGAGCCATTAACGAAATCGTTGAACAGAACATTAAGAATAAAGGGGATAAACTGGATGTTTATTTCATCCACGAAAATACGTCGAAAGCCCGCGCGCTGTCGGTAACGGCGCGTTCCGAAATGGAAGACGTCAGCAGCGCCAACGCCACCGACCGCGAAGCCGCCCAGACCAGTTTCGATGTGTCGCTGAGCCGCGAAAAAGCCGCCATCCGCCAGCGTGTGTTGCAGCAGCTGGCTGCGCCAAATTCTTCCTCGTCGCGCCGGGAAACGGACATCTGGGCCAGTCTGCCGGTCATTGCCAAAGCCAACGAAAGTGGGGCTGCCGTAAAAGTATATTACCTCAGCGACATGGTGGAGAGCGTTTACAGCGCCGGTCGACGGGATTTTCACAAGACTCCACCCAAGGACAATGCCCAGGCTGACACGTGGGCCAAAGCCGACGCCGAGCAATTGAAACGCTACGCCATTGGCAGTCCGGATATTGAAATGGTTTTGCCGTTTGCGCCAGATGCGTCGGTTAAAGTGAATAATCCGGCCGTGACGCAGTACTGGACTACCCTGTTTCAGGAATTGGGTGCCGGGAATGTGGAAGAGCAGTAACGTCGGCGCCGTTACGAAGCTGTATTCAGTGAACGGATAAATTCAATCATTTCCTCAACGTCCAGAATAAAATCAACGGGGGCGTTGAGAATGGCCTGCTGCGGCATAAAGCTAGACATGGCAGTTTCTGGTTTTTGGGCCACGATGACACCTCCGGCGTTCTTGACGGCATTCAACCCCGCCGTACCATCGGCATTCGCTCCCGACAGCAGAATACCAACCAGCGCCGGACCGTACACATCCGCAGCCGACTCGAAGGTAACATCCAGCGACGGGCGGCTGTAGTTGATTTTTTCGGAGTTATCGAGCGAAAAAACCTGCTGTTTCTCGATCAGCAGGTGATAATCCGCCGGAGCAAGGTACATGCTTCCCGGCAGAACGGCGTCTTTATCTTCCACCTCCTGAATGGGGACCGCCGTTTTAAGAGAAAGCAGATTGGCCAGCGACGAATCAGACGAGTTTTTCCGGTGTACAACGATAATAACACTGAATGAAAAAACGGAAGGCAGAGCTGGAAGTAATTTTAATAATACTTCAATGCTGCCCGCAGACCCGCCAATAACGACGGCTTTGCAAGGCATTTTCAGCTTATTTTCCGCCATATTTTTTCTTTATTCAGTTGTTTATACTTCGGCTTAATTGTTGAAAAATTCAGGGTTTCTTTTGACCCTAAGGCCAGATAACCCAGTTTACCAATACTTTCATCGAACAAGTTCAGCGTTCTATCCTGCAAATCCTTATCGAAGTAGATCAGAACGTTTCGGCACAAAACCAGATCGAACTCATTAAAAGACCGGTCAGAAACCAGATTATGCGTCGAAAAAATCATTTTATCCGCTAGCTTTTCATCGAACTTAGCCTGCCCATACTGAGCGGTGTAGTAGGATGAAAAATCCAGTTTCCCCCCGGACTCAATGTAATTTTCGGAATAAAGCTTCAGCTGCGCCAGCGGAAAAATACCTTTGCGAGCTTTTTCGAGTGCTTCGGGGTTTAAATCGGTGGCATACAGCAACGACTTATGGAGCAGATTGGCTTCTTTTAGCAAGATAGCCATCGAATATACTTCCTCGCCCGTTGAGCACCCCGCGTGCCAGATCCGAATGAACGGTTTGGCGGAAAGCGTGGGGACAACTTCTGTTCGCAAGGATTTATAAAATAAGGGGTCGCGGAACATTTCAGTAACCGTTACCGTGAGCCCTTCGATCATGTGCTTCAGGTAATTCGCATCGGCTTTAATTCGGTACCGAAATTCGGCAAAACTTGGAAACCGATCCAGCGTAAATAGCCGGTTTATCCGCCGTTTTAACGACGCCCGGGCATAATTCGTAAAATCGTAACCGTAGATTTCAAACAGGTCATTCAGCACCAAATCCACTTCCTCGTCTTCAAGCATCATAAATTGTCAAACCTGCGATAACACTTGCAATAACCGATCAACATCGACCGGCTTTGAAATATAATCTGTTGCCCCGGCTTGCAGGCACTTTTCCCGGTCACCGACCATGGCCTGAGCCGTCACCGCAATAATGGGCATTCTGGCCCGTTTCTCAATATTTTTAATCCTCGGAATCGCTTCGTACCCATCCATTTCGGGCATCATCATATCGATCAAAACGGCATCCACGACTTCGTCAGTTTTCAATAAGTCCAGGGCGTCCTGCGCATTTGAACACGAAATACAATCGAAGGATTTAGCCCGTAAGGTAGCACTTAAGGCAAAAATATTCCGTGAGTCATCGTCAATTATTAAGATTCGTTTTTTGCGCATAGAAACCGTATTTAATATATACGTAAATGAGCTATTATCAGATTTTTTTCAGGACCGTTCATAAAGCCAAACCCGTAATAAGGAAATAAGTTGATCAATATCAACTGGCTTGGTAATATAATCCGAAGCACCAGCCTGAATGCATTTTTCGCGGTCGCCGGTCATGGCTTTTGCAGTTACGGCAATAACGGGCAAATTCTTCCATTGGTAATTTTCCCGGATTTTTCTAGCCGTTTCATACCCGTCCATTTGTGGCATCATCATATCCAGCAAAACCACATCGATATTCGGGTTTTCCTGGAGCTTCTGATAGGCTTCTTTGCCATCCAATGCCGTCACAACGTTCATTTTATAATTCTCCAGCGCTTTTGAAAGCGAGAAGATATTGCGCACGTCATCATCGGCAACCAGTACGGTTTTATTGGCCAACACTTGTCCCAGCGCACCCAGCTTTTTGTAATCTTCGTTGATCTTTCCGGACTTCTTGTTTTCATCCACTAAATGGAGGAAGAGGGAAACTTCATCCAGCATCCGCTGGTATGAATGAGCCGTTTTTACAATGATGGAATCGGCGTATTTCTTGATTTTTAATTCTTCCGCCAAAGAAAGACTTTTTCCGGTAAAAATAATGATGGGTAAGCTCTCCAAACCGGGGTTTTTCTTGGCTTCTTCCAGCGTTTCGTACGCTTTTGCATCCGGAATTCCCATGTCCAGAATCACGCAGTCAATCTCTTCTTTTTGCAGCGCATCAACCCCCTCCGATATGTTGCTCTTGAGCTCCGAATTGATGTTGAATGTTTCCAGAAAATAGGCCAGCGCTTTGGCGTGTTTCGGGTTATCTTCGATGATTAAAACTTTCTTGCTCGTACGGTTCAGGACGTATTCAATCTTTTCGAACACCTCCTGCATTTGCTCAAAGGCCACCGGTTTATCCACAAAGTCAATCGCCCCTTTGATCAGGCTTTCGTTTTTCAACTTATGCGACGACATGATGTGCACCGGAATGTGACGGGTTTGCGGATCGGCTTTCAACGCATCCATCACCTGCCAACCGCTCATAATTGGCAACTGAATATCCAGTAAAATACCAATTGGTTTGTAAATACCGGCCAATTTCAGCCCTTCATCCCCCCGCACGGCCACCACCCCCTTATAGCCCTTATTGCGGGAATAATCCAGCAACGCTTTGGCAAAATTCGTGTCGTCCTCAACAATCAGAATCACCTTGTCCTGCTCGGTAATGCTGCTGCGGTCGTCCGGAATACTCTGTGGAATAGTTGTACTGATGTATTTACCCGTAGCCTCCTGCTCGCTCTCGGGTTTCGGTTCAACATTACGGCTGACGTATTGGGTGGCTTTAACTGGGAGCTGCTCCTGCGGCTCATTTTTAACGGGCAGATGGACGGTAAACTCACTGCCTACGTTTACTTTGCTGGAGAGTACAATTTCACCACCGAGCAATTTCGCCAGTTCGCGGCTGATGGACAGGCCCAAACCCGTACCGCCGTACTTGCGTTTGGTGGAGCCGTCGGCCTGTTGGAAGGCTTCGAAAATGAGTTGCTGTTTTTCCGGCGGTATTCCGATTCCGGTGTCTTTTACAATAAAGCTCAGTGTCGAGTCGGTCTGCGGAGTTCGCTTAACCGTCAGGGTAATGCTGCCCTGGGCCGTAAATTTGAGCGCGTTGGAAATCAGGTTCTTCAGAATCTGGCCCAGGCGCATCTTATCGGTTTCGATCACCGTGGGTACGTTCTCTTCAACGGTGACGGCAAAGTCCAGGCCTTTTTCTTTGGCCAGCGGAGCAAACAGCGCCTGGAGTTCGTCGGTTATGTCGGCCAGCGAAACATCCATGTACTCCAGTTTCATTTGACCGGCTTCAATCTTGGAAAGGTCCAAAATTTCGTCGATCAGCCCGAGCAACCCGTTTCCGGACGACTGGATTACCTTGGCGTAATCGATCTGGTCGCTCGTCAGGTTTTCGTCGTTGTTTTCGGCCAGCAAGCGGCTGAGCAGCAGAATGGAATTGAGCGGGGTCCGGAGTTCGTGGGACATATTGGCCAGGAACTCCGATTTGTACCGGGTGCTGAGCTCCAATTCTTCGGCCTTACGCTGGATTTCGTTGTTTTTCTCTTCCAGTAAAAAGCTACGTTCTTCGAGCTCGGTGTTGGTTTGCTGGAGTTCTTCCTGCTGCACGCGCAGTTCTTCTTCGGACGCCTGAAGCTTCAGCGACTGGGCTTCCAGCTCAGCGTTGACGTTTTCCAGCTCGTTGTGCTGGGCCTGCAACTCCTCCGACTGGGCCTGGGTTTCCTCCAGATAGTTTTGCAGTTTTACATAATCCAGCGCCGAGTTAACACCAATGGCGATGTCTTCCAGGTTTGCTTCCAGAAATTCCATTTCCAGCGGTTCGGGTTTTCGAAGCAAGCCGATCTCGATTACGCCAATGCACTGGCGGGCGTACACCAACGGCAGAATCGCCAGCGCCGTCGGTTTGGCGGATCCCAGTGAAGAACTGACACGGATATAATCAGCGGGCAGATCGTGAAGGACAATCGGCTTTTTGCTTTTGAGCACTTCGCCCGCCAATCCTTCACCAATCAGCACCGTTTCCGGAGCGTGGTTTGCGGCATAGCTTCCTACCAGTTTGAAGCGCGAATCCGTATCAATGATGTAGAGCGTACCCAATGGTGCATTCAGGTAACTGGTAATCGTTGCAATGAGGCTGTCGGCCAGTTTCTTTAAATCCCGTTCGCCCCGCATGGCGTCACCGACCTGCACCGTGCCGGTTTGCAACCAGTTTCGATTATTTAAATCGGTAAAGGTAGTTTCAAGCGACTCGGCCATGGTATTGAGCGCCCGGGCTATCCGGCCCAGTTCATCATCTCGGTCGTCCTCGCTCCGAATGCTATAGTTTCCTTCGGCAATGTCGGAGGTAATATCCTCCATAACCGAAATCCGGTGGGCCGTTTCCCGGTATTTCGCTTCGGCTTCAATCTGTTTGGCAATTCGATCGTCCAGATCTTTTTTGATCCGGATGTAGGCACTACCGGTAATGACAATGGAGATGATGGCAGCCGCCAGCAGCAAGAACGGTGTGTACGTAATGTAAATCTGCTGTTGACCAAGCCGGGCATTCAGTAAATTATTCTCATCCGTTTTAATCTGATTAATTGTGGCTCGCAAATCATCCATGATCTGTCGGCCCTTTGTCATTTCTGCGTGCCGGGCAATGGTATCCCGGGTGAAGGACTTTCTCCGTGTTGTTAGGGTTATTATTTGCTGCATCTGAGCAAACTTTGCCTCGTATAAAACCTTAACCTTTTCCAGATTTTTTCGCTGCGCGGGATTGTCAGCAACTAACTCGCGAACCTGGTTGTAGCTGTTCGTCACCTTCTCATAACTGCCGTTGTAAGGTTGCAGGAAAAGCGGATCGAGGGTTACCAAATAACCGCGCTGGCCCGTTTCAGCGTCTTTGGTATAGGAAATAATGTTTTCTGCCTCGATTAAGGTCTGATTGGTATGATTAACCAGCTTTGAATTGTCGATCAGCTTTTGGGTGCTGTAAAACGACGCAATAAGGCTGACCAGCAACAATAAAACAGAAAACGAAAAGACAATTTGCAGTTGTCGTATGACGGAGTTGGAAATCGTTTGCGGCATGATGAATGCGCTTAAATAGCAGGTAGCGTTGTTTTATTCGGCTTCATTACTCTGGTGAACCGGCAGAATCAGAATGAATTGACTTCCTTCCTCAACCTGGCTCCTGGCGGAAATAATCCCATTGTGTTTGTCAATGTTTTTCTTGGCAATGGCCAATCCAATACCCGTACCTTCGTAGCTGGTTCGGTTGGTTAACCGCTGAAAAATCACAAAAATACGATCTATAAACCGTTCATCGAAACCAATTCCGTTATCACGCACGACGATCCGGTAAAAATCGCCATCACTGGCGGGTTCACTGTCAATTTGTTTCTCTTTAATACGCTCCGACGTGATGGAAATCACCGGCGGCACCTCCTTTTTCGAAAACTTCAGGGCATTGCTGATCAGGTTCTGAAAAACCTGCCGAATCCGACCCGGCGTAGCGTCTATGGTCGGTAACGGGCTCACCGTAATGACGGCGTTTCTTTTTTTGATCAGTTCATCGAAATCCACTAAAATTTCTTTGACAACCCCGTTCAGATCCGTTGATTGAAAGGCCGCCGGAGTCGACAACTGGGAGTACGCCAGCAAATCGTTGATCAGGCTGGACATGCGGGCCGATGAATGAATGGACCGGTCGAGGTAGGAAACGGCTTCCGGGACATCGGCCAGAAAACGCTCCTTGACCAGATCGTTCAGGATCTGAATTTTCCGGAGCGGCTCTTTTAAATCGTGGGACACCACCCAGGTAAACTGTTGTAATTCGTGGTTGCTTCGTTCCAGTTCCAGGTTTTTAATCAGCAGTTCCTTAGTTCGCAATTCCACTTCCTGCTCCAGCAGCTCAGCCGCCTGTTTTTGCGGATGAATATCCGTAAACGTGCCGACCCACCGCACCAGAACGCCCTGCTGTTTGACGGGTAAGATGCGCAGTAGATGGTAGCGGTAGTTTCCCGTCTCGAGTTCTTTCAAGCGAACTTCCCGCGTGAATTCGATGCCGCGATTTAAGTAGACCGGCCATTCGTCGCACACTTCATCGTCCGCGTGGAACTGAGGAAACGCCGTTGGGTCGGTCGAGTACCGAAACCAATGTTCGTTGACGTACTCAATCTGCCCGTCGGGGGCAATCGTGAAGGCTATCTGGGGCAGTGAGGACAAAACCAGCCAGAGTTCCTGCATCCGGCCGGCGATTTCCTCCTGCGCCTGCTTTCGTACTTCTACCTCTTTTTGCAGGGATAGCTGGGCTTCCCGCAACTCCTGCTGCTGCCGGTAGAGTCGGTACAAGGTTTTAACTTTCAGCACCAGAATATCCGGATCAACGGGTTTAGTCAGGTAATCGACCCCGCCCGACGTATACCCCCGGGTAATGAATTTCTTTTCGGTATTGACAGCTGAGAGAAAAATGATTGACGTGTCCTTGGATTTGCTAAAGCCCGCGATGGCGTTGGCCACTTCGAAGCCGTCCATGCCGGGCATCTGTACATCCAGAATAATAACTGCGTAGTTGGTTTTCAGAACTTTCTTCAGGGCCTCTTCGCCCGATTCGGCCGTATCGACCAAAAAGTTATGCAACTCAAGTATTTTCTTTAAAGGGAGGATATTTTCCGGCCTGTCATCAACAATCAAAATCATACGCATTCCGGGTGTTTAGGGCTACGAAAAAGGCCGCTTTACGTGTTTCCGACAATTCTAAAAGGAAAATGTGAAGATAGGACGCTGAGGGGGGTGCTTCCAAATCTGGAAGTGTTCGCTAAATAAATTAATTGGCGGTATGCTGCGCTTCCCGGTAACTTCTTAAAAAAGCAAACCCTTGCAGAGTTTCTGCAAGGGTCCTTTGTAGCGGGAGCTGGACTCGAACCAGCGACCTTTGGGTTATGAGCCCAACGAGCTACCAACTGCTCCATCCCGCGATGTTTGAGAATGCAAAGGTACAGCATTTTTCATAAAAAACAATTATCTTTGTAAAAAATTTAACCCCCTCCCACTAATTTTTTAGTCCGGAGGGGAGTTTTTTTCTGTAGGTGTTGGTTATCAAGTCCATGAATACTCCCATTGAAACAGTTGCCCCGGATCATAAAGCCGGTTTTGTCAGCATCGTTGGTAAACCCAACGTCGGTAAATCAACCCTGATGAACCAATTGGTGGGCGAACGGCTTTCCATTATCACGTCGAAAGCCCAGACGACCCGCCACCGCATCATGGGTATCCTCAACGGCGTACACAACGGGCAGGAGTTTCAGTTGGTTTATTCCGATACCCCGGGCATTATTAAACCGCAATACCGCCTGCACGAATCAATGATGAGTTTTGTGCGCGGTTCGCTGGAAGATGCCGATGTGATTCTGTTCGTGACCGACATTTTTGAGAAACACGACGAAAATGACGTGATCGAACGGCTCCAGAAAGCGCAAACGCCGGTTTTGTTGTTGATCAATAAAATTGACCTGGCCACCGCGGAACAGATTGATGAGAAAATTCAATACTGGCAGGAAAACTTTAAGGCCGAAGCAATTATTCCTATCTCGGCACTTAACGCCCAGAATATGGAGCGCCTGTTTGAAGCCATCATCGACCGCCTGCCGGTGCACCCGCCTTTTTTCCCGAAAGACGAGCTGACCGACCGGCCCGAGCGCTTTTTTGCCTCGGAGATTATCCGCGAGAAGATCTTTCTGAATTACAAGAAAGAAGTTCCGTACAGTTGCGAAGTCGTTATTACGGGTTTTAAGGAGAAAGACGACATCATCGTTGTTCAGTCGGAAATACTCGTTGAACGGGCTACGCAACGGGCGATTCTGCTGGGCGAAGGGGGTAAAATGATTAAAAAAACGGGTATTATGGCCCGTGAGGAACTGGAACGCTTCTTTGGCAAGAAGGTGTTCCTTGAACAGTACGTAAAAGTTGAACCCGATTGGCGCAGCAAAGAACGGTCGCTGAAACGGTTTGGATACGAAGAATAACCGGAAAAAGAGCGTGGGAAGACCAGAAACGGGAGGAAAGCAAAGGTTGCTAAACTTCTCCTCCCGGCGCTGCTTCTTCCCATTTCCTTTTCCTCCTTTCCTCATTTAACTAAATTATGGCAAATATTGTAGCAATTGTTGGCCGCCCGAATGTCGGGAAATCGACGCTGTTTAACCGACTGGTGGAGCAGCGACAGGCCATTATGGATAATCAGCCAGGCGTTACGCGTGACCGGCATTACGGCTATGCCGACTGGACTGATAAGTATTTTACGGTGATCGATACCGGTGGGTACGTAGTCGGCTCGGATGATGTGTTTGAAGAATCAATTCGCGAGCAGGTTCAGATTGCCATCGACGAAGCGTCGGTGGTCCTGTTCATGGTGGATGCCATGTCGGGCCTGACCGATCTGGACAAAGACTTCGCAAACGTGCTTCGCCGGTCGAAAAAGCCGGTTTTTGTTGTCGCCAATAAATCGGAAACGGTGATGCGCCAGAACTCCGTTGGTGAATTTTACGCCCTGGGCCTGGGTGATCCCTATCCGATCTCGTCGCTGACGGGCACCGGAACGGGCGATTTACTGGATGAAGTTGTCAAGCATTTCCCAACGCCGGGCGTGGAAGATCCGAACGCCGGTATTCCCCGCATCGCCATTTTGGGTCGTCCGAACGTCGGGAAATCGTCGTTTTTGAACGTTCTCATCGGTGAAGAGCGTAGCATTGTGACCGACATTGCCGGTACCACGCGCGATTCCATCGACACCCGGTATAAGGCATTCGGTAAAGACTTTATTCTAACCGATACTGCCGGTATCCGGCGCAAGGCCAAAGTGAAGGACAACATTGAATTCTACTCGGTTATGCGCTCGCTGAAGGCGCTGGAAGAGTCGGATGTGGTGCTTGTGATGCTGGATGCCACCCGGGGCCTGGAAGCGCAGGACATGAACATCATCGGGCAGGCGGTTCGGGCCAAGAAGGGTGTGGTCCTGATGGTCAACAAGTGGGATGCAATTGAAAAAGATTCCAAAACCGCCGATCAGTGGAAAAAAGAAATCGTGCAGCGCATGGCGCCCATCGACTACCTGCCGATCGTTTTTGCTTCCGTTCTGGAAAAGCAACGAATTTTTCAGGTCATGGAGAAGGTGATGGAGGTCTACGAAAACAAGAGCAAGAAAATTCCGACTTCGAAGCTAAACGACGCCATGCAGCCGGAGATCAACGCGTATCCGCCCCCGGCTACGAAGGGCAAGATGATCCGAATCAAATACATGATTCAACTACCGACGCCGTCGCCCACGTTCGTGTTTTTCTGTAACCTGCCGCAGTACATCAAAGAACCGTACAGCCGGTACCTGGAAAACAAACTCCGTGAGCACTTCGGCTTTGACGGGGTGCCGATTACGCTATTTTTCCGCCAAAAATAATGGGTACATCCCCACTAACAGCCACCCGGATACGGTATTGGATTGGAGCGCTGCTGGTTTTTCTGGCAGCGTTTTGTTTTGCCCTGAAAGGTATTCTGATTAAGCTGACCTACCAATACCCGATCGATGCGATTTCATTGCTAACCCTCCGGATGGTTTTCGCGTTACCGTTTTATATCGGGATTGCCATTTGGTTGTCTTACCGGCTTCCTCCGGTGCGGCTATCCGCCCAAAACTGGTTGAAGCTGAGCCTGCTTGGCATTACGGGATATTACATTGCCAGCTACCTGAACTTCCTGGGACTGGTATACATCACAGCCAGCCTGGAGCGGATTCTCCTGTTTGTTTATCCAACCTTTGTGCTGTTACTCGGTACGGTTTTCCTGCATCGAAACGTGAATCGGTTGCAGGTACTGGCTTTAGGACTTACCTACGCTGGCATTATGCTGGCGTTTGTTCCGAACATCAGTTCCGGGCAGCAGAAAGATGTGTTTTTGGGAGCGTTCTGGGTTGTTCTGAGCGGATTGGTTTATGCAGTTTATCTCGTCGGCAGTGATACCATGATTGCCCAGATCGGGTCGCAACGGTATACCTGTTACGCCATGATAGCGGCCACGGTGGTGACGGTTTTGCAATGCGCGGCTGCAAACGGCCTGGATTTGTTCCGGTTTCCGGCGCGGGTGTATCAGATGGCTCTGGTGATGGCGATTTTGGTGACGGTTATTCCAACGTTTCTAATGGCGGAGGGGATCAAACGAATTGGATCAGGCAATACATCCATTGTGGCTAGCATTGGCCCTATTTTTACCATTATATTGGCCACCACCTTTTTGAACGAAACTATTTCTTTGTCTCAGCTTTTGGGTACGTTGCTGGTGCTGCTGGGGGTATTCCTCATCGGCTGGAAAGGCCGACGTAACACCTGAAACAGGGCAACTATGTAACCAAAAAGGTCTTAAGTTATGGTAGAAATTTACCGTTGGATTTAAATAAATTAACATATCAACTTTACACGCTATATTTTTTTGGAGAATATGGATAAATGACTAAATTTCAACCACTTTACCATCTCTATTATCTTTAAAAAGCACAAGGAATCATGACCAACGACACGCTGACCAACGAAGACAAAAAGATTGAACGAGCTGCTTACGTGCTGAAAGCGGTTGCCCATCCCCTGCGCATCAAAATTATTCAGATGCTGAACGAGCAAAAGGAATTGAACGTATCAACGATCTACAAGAATCTCAATGCCGAGCAATCACTGATCTCGCACCACCTGATCAACATGCGCGATAAGGGAATTCTGGAAATTCGTCGGAGCGGCAAGAACATCTATTACTTTCTAGTCGATGGCTCTATTGCCGAAATTATTGACTGCATCTACCGAAGTAAAATTATGGCGTAACAAAAAAGGGAAGCCGTTCCGGCTTCCCTTTTTTGTTTTTAGGAGAATAACTCACCATCCCGGTAGACGGGCACAACGCCCAGGTGCCGGTAAGCTTTTTCGGTGGCTTCCCTGCCGCGCGACGTACGCTTCAGGTACCCTTCCTGAATCAAAAAAGGCTCGTACACTTCCTCAATGGTTTCGGCTTCGTCACCGCAGGCGGTAGCGATGGTCGATAAACCAACTGGTCCACCCTTAAACTTGTCGATGATGGTCATCAGAATCCGGTTGTCCATTTCGTCCAGACCGTTCTGGTCTACATCGAGCGCCCGCAGGGCAATCTCGGCAATCTCGGCAGTGATGATACCTTTGCCTTTTACCTGCGCAAAGTCGCGGGTTCGGCGCAGCAGGTTGTTGGCAATCCGCGGAGTTCCGCGACTCCGGCGGGCAATTTCGTAAGCTCCGTCTTCCTCAATGGGCGTTGCCAGGATGGCCGATGAGCGCTTGACAATCGAGGTCAGCAGGGCGGCATCGTAGTACTCCAGCCGGGCGTTAATTCCAAACCGGGCCCGCAACGGTGAGGTCAGCAGACCGGCCCGGGTAGTGGCTCCAATCAGGGTAAACGGATTGAGTTTGATCTGCACCGTCCGGGCGTTGGGTCCCGAATCAAGCATGATGTCAATTTTGTAATCTTCCATCGCCGAATACAGGTACTCTTCCACCACGGGGTTAAGCCGGTGAATCTCGTCGATGAAAAGCACGTCATTCGCCTGCAGGTTGGTGAGCAACCCGGCCAGATCGCTCGGCTTGTCGAGCACGGGGCCGGACGTCATCTTGATGCCCGCGTTTAACTCATTGGCGATGATGTGCGAGAGGGTGGTTTTACCCAAACCCGGAGGGCCGTGAAGCAGGACGTGGTCGAGAGCCTCCCCGCGCTGCGTAGCCGCTAGCACGAAAACTTTCAGGTTTTCAAGCACTTTGGCCTGCCCCGTAAAGTCTTCGAATGAGAGCGGTCGCAGGGCGCGTTCAATCTCTTTCTCCGTTGTCGTCATCCCCTCACCGGTACCTTTCAGAATGTCTTTCCGCATGGTTCTCTGAATGAAAGCATTTGTTGTTTAAACCCTAAAGGAAGCTTGATTTTCAACCATTTAGGCAAGTGCTGATTTCATTCAAATATACGAATTTATGCGCACAAAACCGCTATCGAACCAGCATAATTGACCCCCGTTTTACAACTTTCGGCCGGTCTGGATAATACAAACTTTTGTAGTTTACGACGTAGGCATACACCATTGACGGATACGCTTGGCCCCGGTATTTTCCATCCCATTTCTGCTCCGGATTGTTCGAAACAAAGATCACCTCGCCCCATCGGTTGAAGATTCGAAGCTCGAAGTCGGTGATGTAGGAGGTAAACACATCCAGCAGGTCGTTGTTGCCGTCGCCGTTGGGCGTGAAGGCGTCAGGAATAACCACCCGGGGTTCGCAGCGGTCGACCACCACGGCGGTATCAATTCGGAAACACCCATTGGTTCCCGTTACCCGGACGGGGTACTCCCCAATCTCCAGTACAATCGTGCGGGGATTGGTATCGCCCGAGCGCAACCACAAGTAAGTCAGATCGCTACCGCCCGTTACTTGGAGAGTCGCCCGGCCACCGTCGCTCACACAGAAAGGAACTTCCTTGGTCAGACTGAAATTGGGCAACGGTAAAAAGGTCAGCTGTACTTCGTCGGATACCGTACAGACGCCGTCTTTGGCCACAATTGAGTAGGTTCCTGACGTTGTGGGCTGGATAAACGAGGTTGTCGCCCCCGTTGACCACTGGTACGTAGCCCCCGGTGAACCCGTTGCTTCCAGCCGCAGATCCGGCGTCGGACACAGGGTTCTGTCGGGCCCTAAACTAACCGTGGGCGGAGCCTGTACGAATACAATCTTCCGGCCGGAAGCTGCGCAGCCCTGCTGCGATACCGTATAGGTCAGGACAACGGGATTCGGCCCCGCCAGACTATCGGCTGGCGTAAACCGTCCAGTGCTATCCACGCCCGGCCCCGTCCAGAAACCGCCGACCGGCGTTGCCCCACTAAGCTGTACGACGGGTGAATTGGCGCAGACTTCCAGTATTGTTCCGGCTTCTACGGTCGGTTTAGGATTGAAGTTAACCACCACTTCGTCCGAACCCTGGCAACCGGTCAGCGGATTGCGAACCGTCAGGCGATAGGGCCCGGCTGTCGATACGGTGATTGAAGGGGTATTCGCTCCAGTATTCCATTGGTAAACATCTCCCGGCGCCTGCACCAGTGAGGCCAGTTGAACGGTATCGCCAACGCATTTGCCGCGGTCTGGCCCCAGCGATACGTAGCCCGTCGTGTCAACCGGAATTCGAATGTTGTTCAATGTATCGAGACATCCCCCGGTATCCCGTGCTTCGAGGCTGTAAACCCCGCCGTTGACGCCCGTCAGACCCGAACCGTTGCCGACGACCGCGCCATTGGCATCCCGCCAGATGAATTCTGTGGGCCGCCCTCGAACAATCGTTAGCTGAATTGAGCCGCTTTGTGGCACCGAGCACAGGGCGGTTCTTGGATTGGCCTGCACTTCAATGCCATTATTGGAACGCAGCGTTAGGGTTGTATCCAGCGTACAGGCGTCGTCACTGATGATCCGGACGGTGTAATCGCCATCCCGAATGCCCTGCAACAAGGCCGTAGTGTCCGGGAGTGGCTGTCCGCCGAAACTCCATTCAAACCGCCGGACGGTGGCCGACCCGACGTTGACCCGAATGCTGCCATCGGCCGTTGTACAGCCGGTAGGTGGCGTCATGACGGCCGTTACAACCGGCTTGGGTAACGCAATGACGGCAATGGTGTCCGTATTTTCGCATCCATTAATATCCCGAACAATCACTGAATAATCGCCCGGCTGCGCAACCGTCGTTTCCCGTTCGGTCGAACCGTTGCTCCACTGGAAACTGTTCCAGGCATTGCCGCGGGCGGTTAGGGTAATGGCACCGTTCAGACAAACCGTCGTGTCAGGGCCGAGTGTAAAAGCAGGTGGCGTTCGCAACGAAACAATGATGGTATCGCTTTGAAAACATCCGCCATTAGCCGCAATAACCACGAACGTTCCTGGCGTAATGCCGTTGTACCCCGACCTGCCCGGGGTCGTTACGGTCAATGTTCGTTCATTTTGCCCTCGCAGGACTCGCCCGTTTCGAATCCAGATGTACACACTGGCTTCTACTTTGGCATCCAGCGTATGCGTGTTTTTACAGCTATCAATATTCGGTCCCAGTTCGATGGGGTCAGGCGTTCGAATGATTGTAACATCTTGAGGAATCAGAGTATCTTTACAAATTTCACCGTCCGAACGAACAGTTGTAATACGCAATACAACAGAGTATGTACCCGGTTCATTATACGTGTGAGTAGCTTGGGTAGCCGTTGTACTAAGAGGAGCGCTTCCATCCCCCCAATTCCATACATAACTTTCTTTTAGAGGTGGACACATCGGCGTTACTGTAAACTGAGTCGGCGAACCGGCGCAGGTGTCCGCGTAGGAGAAGCCGGGTGAACTGGACGGTTCGTTGAAGTTGGCCACCATATTAGGCAGACCCAACTGGCTGGTCGGTCCGTTCAGGTTCAGGCCGTTCGGGTCGAAGGTAGCGGGAGCCAGAAGTTCATCATTCGGGTTTTCGATGACACCCAGGCTTTTACCGTCTTTGATGGCCACGTAAATCTTCCCGTCGGAACCAATCTGAAGCGCCCCGTATTGCCTGCTTCGGGTACTATCCAGCACCGCCTTGGAGGCTTCGATGGCCGCAGGGTCCGGGTTGGTCAGGTCGTAAATCAGAAGCTGGGACGCACTGGCCGAATCACCCTGTAACGAAACGTAGAGCTTGGAACCGTCCGGCGAAAACTCCACCCCGTAGGCTTTGGGTGGTGCCGGGCCGAGGTTGATTCGCGGCCCGCCGGTCATGACTCCGGTTGAATCGTTGAACGTAAAAACTTCGACGTAGTTGGTCGGCGGGCCGGGGACCACCACCGCAATCGGGCGGTTTCCGTTGCCGGTTGTATCCGCCGGACCAATCTTCATGTATCCCTCTCCTTTGGTCGTGGTGTCGTGGTCCATCCCGAGCGCGTATTCCTGTGGCCCTTCGATGCCCGCCCGCGTGACGTGGTAAATCTGAAATTTATTGTTGCCGTAATCGTGCGAAATAACCCAGTACGTGGTATCCCGGTCGTTGCGGACGGACGCCAGCCGTTCGGTCGTCAGGGTATCTACCACAACGTTTTTCTCGATGATGGCGCCGGTTCCCTGGTTATAGCGCATATCGACCGTGCTGACGGTCATGGTTTTCTTGCCACTGATTTCGGAGGTTGTGTATACCCGGTAGAGGTATTCGCAGCCCCGGCAGGTCGGTTGCGGAACAATCAGCGCCGACTGCGTGGAGTTCTGGCTACCCTGCAACTGGGCCGTATCCGCCGGGTTGAGCGGCTTCATCGGATTACCGTTCTTATCATAAATGGTAATGCCGCCCGTGTAGAAAAGCAGTTGGCCCTTCGTGTTGGAAATCGACGAGGTTCCTTCAATGGTGTTCAGTTTGCCATCGTCCAGCGGGCTCGGGCTACCACCCGAAAAATCAATACCGGCGTTGTTCCCGAAATACCACTTGGCGCCTTGTTGCTGGGGCCGCTGCCCGCAGACCTGCACGTTTATCCGGTTTTCGATGGTACAGACTTGCTGCTTGTTGGCCTGCGTACCGATCCAGACCTCCACTGAGTAACACCCCGCACTATCCACCTGAATGGTCCGGGTTGTATCGCCTTTCGGATACCAGAGGTAGCTGGCACCGGCGGGCGCTCCGTTTGGGTACGGGTCAAGCGTAATTTTCTGGCCGTTACACAGCATCGTATCCGTCCGCCAGTTCTGAAACTCCGCGGGCGGTACGCCGATGGTAACCGTTGTATCGGTGGTTTCACTCGAACCATTCTGCAACCGTCGGGTTAACGTAATGGTATAGGTGCCCGGGTTTTGATAAGAATATTTGGGATTAATTGCCGAAGAAGTATCCGTACTGGAAGCGGAATCACCAAAATTCCAGGTGCGGGAGCGGACGTTCGACCGGGTGTCCTGGAACATCACACCGGCCTGGCAGGTCGAATCGGCGGCACAAAGCTTACCGCTTATTTTAATATCTTTTGACGGCGAGGTCTGCGCATAGGCTATACCGGCGAACAGCCCCCAACACAGAAGCATCCACCCCAACCGTCGTACCATTCCTGTATAGGTTGTCATTCGCTGCTAATAGATCAAGTAAGTTACTAGCCCTGGTGTTCTTGTGTATATTTTGTGTATAGGACACTTAAAGTGGGCAGTACGTTGTAAACGAAATGGCAGCTATAAAAATTTTATAGGCATTTCCATCAATTGCTACTACCTTTATCTTACCCGTCGAGTGCAATTTTACGCCAAAAAATCGTTTATGTTTTAGTATTTTATCGGAACACAATTGGCAGGTGGTTTGCCCTACAGATACCGTTATGTTAAAACGTTACATTTTTCTCTTTGTTGGCTTGCTGACTGCTGGAATGGCCCAGGCGCAGGACCCGCAATTTTCGCAGTTTTACGCGGCTCCCCTGTATCTGAACCCGGCTTTTGCAGGGTCGGCACTGGCGCCCAGGGTTTCGGTTAATTACCGCAACCAGTGGCCCGCCGTAACCAATTACGTCACCTCGATGGTTAGTGTCGACCACTTCTTCGAACGTTATAACAGTGGGGTGGGCTTAATGTTACAAAACGACAACCAGGGCCAGGGCCGCATCCGGTCCACAGACATCGGCTTGCAGTATTCCTACCAGCTCCAGGTAGCCGAGCAGACGTTTGTTCGATTGGGGCTGCAGGCGTCCTACGTGAACCGGTCGATCAACTGGTTTGGCCTGACGTTCGGTGATCAATACAACAACGGGGGCTTTACGGGTAACCCGACAACGGACCCTGTGGTTTCCAACGGTTCGCCGAAAGTGGCCTACCTCGATTTCTCCACGGGTGGACTGCTTTATTCCGACTGGTACTGGATTGGCGTAGCGGCCCATCACCTGAGCCGTCCCAACCAGGGCGTTTTCGTGCTGAGCGACGATAGCCGGTTGCCCCTCAAAGGTAGCGTTCACGCTGGTTTGCGGATTCCGTTTGCCGGTTTTACGGGACTGGGCGACGAGTGGGACCGCGAGAAAACCATCTCTCCCGCCATCAATTACCGGTTTCAGGGCAAGTACGACCAGCTGGACCTGGGCGTTTACATGACCTACTCCCCGGTCGTTTTTGGGCTTTGGTACCGGGGCCTGCCGTTGAAAAAATACGCAGCCAACATCACCAACCGTGAATCACTGATTGCGCTGGTCGGTTTCCGACAGGACGCCTTCTCCATTGGCTATAGCTACGACGCTACCATTTCTTCGCTCGGACCGGGTAGTGGGGGCGCTCACGAAATTTCGTTGTCGTACACTTTCGAGAACTGGCCGCCGGGTAAACCCAAAAACCGTAAGTCCCGCAAACAGCTCTCTTGTCCGAAGTTTTAAATTCGCCAGACCGGTACTCATGGGTCAAAGTCCGTGAGTACCGAGATCCTTGACAACCAGTTGTACGGTATAACGGCTTTTTTGCTCAACCAGCAACTTTTTGTTCACCAAAACCCGCTCAATGGTTCTATCGTCGTAATGGCGGATGGTGATCAGTTCCAGCCCTTCGTTGTAGCTAATCCGGAATTCTTCCTGTAATCCTGCTAAGAGACGGGCCAATCGGTCCGGACGGTTATCAACGGCCACGGAGAAGCTGATGGCGGTATTCTGCATCAGATTAATTTTTACCCCATATTCCGCAAACTGACCAAAAATCTTGCTCAGGTTTTCTTCCGCGATGAAGGAGAAGTCTTTGGGGTGGAAGGAAATCAGCGTCTGATTCATCTTGAAAATAAAAGATGAAATGGGCAGCCGCTGCTCAAAGTTTCCGATGACAGTTCCGTAGTCCTGCGGTTGCAGGAACGACCGGACGTACAGCGGAATGTGTTTGTTCTGTAACGGTTTGATGGTTTTCGGGTGGATCACCGTGGCCCCATAATAGGCCAGCTCAATGGCATCCTGGTAGGTAAGCTGGTCGATTTTGACGGTTTCGTCGAACCACTTGGGGTCGGCGTTCAGAACACCGGGCACATCTTTCCAGATTGTTACGTTACTGGCTTCCAGGCAGTACGCGAAAATAGCGGCCGTATAATCCGAGCCATCCCGGCCCAGGGTGGTGGTATAACCCTCCCGGGTGCTTCCAATAAATCCCTGAGTGATGACAACGCTTGAGTTCAGCAACTCAGCCAGGGAATCCGTAATGTATTCGCAGGTTTGCTTCCAGTCGACTTTGCCTTCCCGGAAACTATCGTCGGTCCGAATCAGCCGCCGGGCGTCAACCCAGTAAGAATCCAGACCCATCTGGTTCAGGTAGGCATTAACAATGCGGGTCGATAGCAACTCGCCGTACGATACCAACTGATCGTAAACCTGATCGGGTCTTGTATAAGGATCAGGCTCTCGTTGCAGCAGGGATTCTACTTCCGCGAATAAATCATACACCTGACTAAAGGCCGAGGTATCCCCGTCCGCCAGTTCCTGAATAACCTGTTCGTGATTGGCCCGAATCCGTTGCCAGAAGGTATCGGTGTCGGCCTGCCGACGCAAATAAGCCCAGGTGAGTTGCTCCAGGGCGTTAGTCGTTTCGCCCATGGCCGAGATCACGACCAGTAATTGACTCGAATTTTGCTGCTGGATAATGCCAGCCACATTACGAACGCCGTGAGCGTTTTTAACCGACGCTCCGCCGAATTTGAATACCTGCATTTTTTACCAATCTGTCATGGCAGGATCGCGGCCGGGTCGTCGGTAGAGATGGAATAAAACCGCGCTTCCTGTAAAGTTATTAAACCGTCACAGTCCGTCCGGTATAAATCAGCTCCCGAACGGAATCGGCAATACCCTGTGGGTCAAAGCCACATTCCCGGTGAAGGTCAATCTGTTCGCCGTGCTCAATGATCGCATCCGGAATGCCCAGCCGCTTCACGCGGGCCATGTAACCGTGATCGGTCATGAATTCAATGACCGCGCTACCAAAGCCGCCCATCAAACAACCGTCCTCAACGGTCAGTACACTGTCATACCGCTGAAAAATTTCGTGCAGCATGGCCTCATCGAGCGGCTTCACAAAGCGCATGTCGTAGTGAGCGGGCTGAATGTTTTCTTTTTCGAGCAGTTCGCAGGCTTTAACGGCATAGTTTCCGATGTGGCCAATCGTTAGGATGGCAACTCCTTTTCCATCCCGGATTTTGCGTCCTTTACCCACTTCAATGGCTTCCAGTGGCGTTTTCCAGTTCGGCATCATGCCTTCCCCCCGCGGATACCGGATGGTAAAAGCCTGCTTTCCGTTCTGAATTGTATCCGACTGAGCCGTAAACATCATGTTGCGGAGTTCCTGCTCGTTCATCGGGCTGGCCACAATCATGTTCGGCACACAGCGCATAAAAGCCAGATCGTAAGCCCCGTGGTGCGTGGGTCCGTCGGCCCCGGCAAAACCGGCCCGGTCCAGGCAGAAAATAACCGGCAGCTCCTGGATGCAGACGTCGTGGATGACCTGATCATAAGCCCGCTGCATGAAAGTGGAGTAGATGTTGCAGAAAACCACCTGTCCCTGCGTTGCCATACCCGCCGAAAAAGTCACGGCATGTTGTTCGGCGATGCCCACGTCAAACGCACGATCCGGAATGGCCTTCATCATGATGTTCATCGACGAACCCGACGGCATAGCCGGTGTGACGCCCACAATTTTTTCGTTTACCTCCGCCAGTTCAACCAGCGTATGGCCGAAAACATCCTGGTATTTGGGCGGTTGCGGAGTGGCGTATACTTTCTTTTTAATTTCTCCCGTTACCTTGTCAAACAGGCCCGGCGCGTGCCATTTGGTCTGGTCTTTTTCGGCGGGGCCGTATCCTTTGCCTTTTACCGTGAGGCAGTGCAGCAGTTTGGGGCCGGGAATATCTTTCAGGTCGTTCATGACACTGACCAGATGATCAATGTCGTGGCCGTCAATCGGGCCAAAATAACGCAGGTGCAGCGACTCAAACAGGTTACTTTGCTTCAGCAGCGACGCCTTCAGGCCCGTCTCAAGCTTTGAGACGATCTCCTGTGCACTCTTGCCGAAGTTGCTCATCTTGCCTAGCAAGTTCCAGACTTCGTCTTTTACCTTGTTGTAGGTCGGAGAGGTCGTAATATCCGTCAGGTACTCCCGCAGCGCGCCCACATTCGGGTCGATCGACATGCAGTTATCGTTCAGAATAATGAGCAGGTCGGCTTCGGTGGCTCCGGCGTGGTTCATGCCCTCAAACGCCAGGCCGGCCGTCATGGCTCCATCGCCGATCACGGCGATGTGATGCCGCTTCGGATTGTTCTGGAGCTGCGACGCAACTGCCATTCCGAGCGCTGCCGAAATCGACGTTGACGAGTGCCCGACGCCGAACGAATCGTAGGGACTTTCCTTGCGTTTTGGAAAGCCGGATAAGCCTTTGTAAAACCGGTTGGTATGAAATACATCCCGACGCCCGGTCAGAATTTTATGGCCGTAAGCCTGGTGGCCCACATCCCAGATCAGTTGATCATCCGGTGTATTAAAAACATAGTGAAGGGCGACTGTCAATTCAACAACGCCCAAACTCGCTCCAAAATGACCGCCATAGACCGAGACGTTATCAATAATAAATTGCCGGAGTTCAGCGCAGACCTGCGGAAGTGCAGCTTGATCCAGATTACGAAGGTCGTCAGGAGTGTCAATCTTGGCGAGTAGTGTGCCGGGGGTGATCAACATAATATGTAGAATGGTGTAAATTGTTTTTCATAAACTACGCGTGCTAACAAACTGTTTCACAACGAAGATGTATGAAAGAAATACCGCGCAAAAGTACAAAAAAAACCAAACTTTTGCAGTTAAGATTCAGATTCAGCGGAAATGATTTGAACAGAACCCCAGAAGAAGAAAAAGCGCGCTGAAAAGATGTTTCAGCGCGCTTTTTTAAAAGTTATCAAACAAAAACTGTTTTATTCCGGGGAAACTTTTAAAAGTGCATGACGAGAAAAATACAATTCAGTACTTATCCCCGCTGACTTGCCCGGAACAACTTCTGTTTTTCCTCCCGGGTCAGGCTTTCGTAACCGGAACGAGAGATTTTATCCAGAATGGCGTCGATTTCGTCCTGATCCGGCATGGCAACCCCCGAAGACGAAGATGAAGCCACGTACGATCCGGTGCTCACGCTGGTACTCCGCTGGCGGTACGAAACTTTAACCGGTGGTTTTTTCCGGAACAGGCTCTGCCAGCCGTCCATAATCCAGTAGATCGGTTGGCCCAGATCCGTACCGTTCTGAAGCATTTTGATAAACAGAAAGCCAACCAGAGCGCCCCCCAGGTGGGAAAGCTCGCCCCCGGCATTGGGACCGATTGAGCGGGCCAATGACAGTACAATGTAAAAGAACGCTATGTATTTGATCCGCACGGGTCCAAAAAACAGCAAATGAAACGTATAATTCGGCAGCAGCGTAGAAGCCCCAACCGCCACTGCGAAAGCAGCCGCCGAAGCGCCCAGCATTTCTGCACTGGCTACCTGCCCGTGAAAATACGGCAGCAGGTTATAAATCGCAATGTAGGCTAAGCCACCCGTAATACCGCCCAGCATGTACAGCGCCACAAGCCGCCGGTTGCCCAGATACTCGTCGACCAGTCGCCCGAACCAGTACAGAAACAGCATGTTGAACAGAATATGAAATACGTCTTCGTGCGTAAAGAAGTACGTAATTAACGTCCACGGCTTTGTAATAAAAGCACCAAGTGACGCCGGTATCCGCAGTTGGGTAATTACAGCTTCATACACTCCTGGAATAACTGCCAGCATCACAACGACTTTCAGAATCAGAAGCAGCAGAAAAACAATGGTATTAATCAGAATCAACTGCACCAACGTATTGTTGGGCTTGTTGAATTCATTCCGGAAGTCATCTAACAGTCCACTCATTACTCAATAAAAATTATTTCGTTGCTTCCCCCAATATTTTACCAATATAAATGCAAAGAGCATACCGCCAATATGGGCGAAATGCGCTACATTGTCGGACTGTGCCCGATGAATGCCGGAATATAATTCATACGCGCCGTAAAACGTCACCAAGTACTTGGCCTTGATGGGTATTGGCGGAAATAATAGGAAAAGTTCGGTATTTGGAAATAATAATCCAAATGCCATCAAAATTCCAAAGATTGCTCCTGAAGCTCCGACCATGGGAACGGCCAATTGCCGCTCGTAATAGGCATTGACCAGCTGGATGGCTCCCCGTATATACGCAGGATCCGACGGGCTTTCTTCATATACCTTCAAAAAGTTATCAAACTGCGATACTAACCCGTGATCGGACAGAAAAAACTCCAGTGATTCCGGAGATGGGTTACTTTGAAAGGCAACCACTGCATCTCGTAACTGGCTGGCTTCAAAATAGTTTATACCGGAGAATAATAATCCGGCTCCAACACCGGTTACTAAATAAAAAATCGTAAACCGCTTGTTTCCCCAAACCCGTTCAAGCATTGGGCCAAAGAAAAACAAGCCCAGCATGTTGCTGAAAATATGCGCAAAACCCGCATGCAAAAACATGTGGGTCAGTAACTGATGGGGCGCAAAGGCCGGTGAAAGAAACGAATACAACCCAAATCTACCGATTAGATCGATTCCGGAAGCTGTTATAAGATATAGACCAATGTTGAGTAGCAGGATCGTCCTGACAACCGGCGTAAGCATCATAAAGTTGTAACGTTTTCTTCCATAAAAACCATATTAGGACCGAAATAATCCCGCTAATTTATCCAACGTCAAGACTGTCGTGATCGGTTCACCGCTGGGCGTATAAGATGGATTTGATGATGCCATCAACTGTTCGACCAGCGCCCGCTGCTCCGTCTCGGCCAGTTGCTTCTGGTGCCGTGATGCCGATCGCCGGGCTAATGAACGGGCCAGTATTTCGGCACGCTCCAGCCGGAGCCTTCCGGTATCTTCGCGGAGCTGCGCCAGCAGATTCGCAAAAAGCTCTTCTTCGTTCTCCCCAACCGAGAGCGCCGGTACACCCCGGATCAGGAACGCATTCTGCCCAATTTCGTCAAACTGAAAGCCCAGGCTCGTTAAGTCTTCGCGGAGTTCGAGCGCTAAATTATAATCAACAGGCATTACCGACACGGTTTTCGGAAACAACAATTGCTGCGAAACACCGTTGCGCTTGGTCAAAGCAGTCTGATACTGATCAAACAGAACCCGCTCGTAGGCTTTGCGCTGATCGACCAACAGAAGGCCTTCAGCAATAGCTAGCAGTAAATAACGGTTGTGTATCTGAAAAACGGACCCAATCTCTTCCAGAGCAACTAGCGGAGATTTTATTTTGTTTACCCGACTTTCCACCGTTACCTGCTCTGGCTCGGCTGGTTGCTCCACAGGTGCCGGTTTTTCGAATAAATCGGCCGGTTCGGGGGGGGCTGTTTCCTGCGGATTTACGCCTTCAAACAAGGCCTGCCAGTTGGCGGCCGACTTCCGGGGGAAATCCAAACCACCGGCTGGCTTCTTCTCCGATGCTTCCGTTGACCAGGCCGGGCTCATGGGCCGTAGCGACGAACGGCCTGGAGCTTCCGACTTTACGCTTTCCACAGTTCCTTCTGACGCACGACGGGGGGGCGGGGTCACCGGCAGAAAATTAACGTTCGAATCAAAGTCGAGCGAAGGGGTCAGATTATAAACTCCGACGGCTTTCCGGACGGCGGCCATTACGATGGCATACACCGAACGCTCGTCGTCAAACTTGATTTCTGTTTTGGTAGGGTGAATATTGATATCAATGTGTGACGGGTCAATGTCGATGAACAGCACGTAAAAGGGGTGGCTGCCATCCTGAATCATTCCTTCGTAAGCTCCGACCACGGCGTGGTGCAGGTAGTTGTGCTTAACAAACCGGGAGTTGACAAAGAAAAACTGTTCGCCCCGCGTCTTACGGGCGAATTCGGGCTTGCCGATGTAGCCCCGCACGTTTACATAGGGGGTTTCCTCCTCACAGTACGCCAGTTGCTCACGGTATTGTTTTCCGAATAGATCCACAATTCGCCGACTCAGCTTCCCAGCCTGCAGGTTGTAGATTTCCGAATCGTTATGGTACAGCGAGAAGCCTACTTCCGGATGCGCCAGGGCAATACGCTGGAATTCGTCCAGAATATGCCGCATTTCGACCGAATTCGTTTTCAAAAAATTACGCCGGGCCGGTACGTTGAAAAACAAATTTTTTACCAGTATATTCGTTCCTGGCAAGCACGAAACGGATTCCTGAGTTTTGATTTCCGAGCCTTCGATGCGAATTAACGTGCCTAGTTCGTCGGCCGTGCGTGATGCGTCGGACCGGCGCGTGCGAAGTTCAACCTGAGCCACGGCCGCAATTGATGCCAGGGCTTCCCCCCGGAATCCCATCGTTCGAATGCGGAACAGATCATCCGACGAACGGATTTTGGAGGTCGCGTGCCGTTCAAAACTCATTCGGGCATCCGTTTCGGACATACCATTGCCATCGTCAATAATCTGGATCAGCGTTTTACCCGCTTCCCGAATAATGACCTGAATAGTTTTTGCTTGAGCATCAACTGAGTTTTCCAGCAATTCTTTGACCACCGATGCCGGCCGTTGCACCACCTCCCCTGCCGCAATCTGGTTGGCAATCGAATCCGGTAACAGTTGAATAATATTCAACATTTTGTATTAATCTAATAATCTGAATTCTCAATAGAAGAACAAATTACTATTTTTCTACGACATAAGAAAAAGCATTTAGTGGACCGATGCTCATTTTAGCAATCTTTTTCTCTAAATCTTTGTTATAGAAATAATTCAAGACTAACTTTGAATATAAGGGGATATATACGCTGATTTAGGCTATCAAAATGCCGGATGTAATTAGCTGTATTTCCAAAACTTTTGTTAAAAGCGGCACACTTTTATCCTAACACTGAGATGAAGAAGGTCAAATGGAACATGATTTTGCACTGGGTAGTTTTCTTTCCAATTATCCTGCCACTGTGCATGCTATTTGGGGCCGTACAGGGAGCACTCCAAATGGCAGAACGTGTTATTAATCAGTTTTTATCCGACGTTGCCCCTTCGGTTAAATAACTTGGCTAAAATTGGGCTTTTCACGTTGACGACCCTCTTCCATCGTCCCAGTTTCTGCGCGTCTTTACTGATTTCCTAAGGAACAGCCGATGACCCATTGTGCATCACCGGCTTCGTTCAGTAAATGAAATCTAGATTTTTGTCTTTGTAATCTTCCGGGTCAAGCGTCAGGAATTCCTCCCAGAACGAATTGTTGGGTACGCCGGCCTTACAGATTACGGGCTCTTTTTTAACGGGATGAATAAAATAGAGTCGCCGGGCGTGCAAATTGATGCTACTGTCCTGATTAGGCCGCGGAAAACCGTATTTGATATCCCCTCGGATTGGGCATCCCATGCTCGCCAGTTGCACCCGGATTTGATGGGGACGGCCCGTAATCGGATTTACTTCCAGCAGATAATGATCGTTCACCTTCCCCAGCAGCCGGTACGTCAACTCCGCTTTCTGCGATCCGGGAACCTCGTAATCGTACGCTTTCACGGTATTCGTTGCTTCATCCTTGAGCAGGAAATGCGTCAATCGTCCTTTTTCCTCCCGCGGTTTACGCCCAACCACAGCCCAGTACGTTTTCTGAACCTGCCGCTTCCGGAAAACTTCGTTCATCCGCTCCAGCGCCTTTGAGGTTCGGGCAAATACCACTAACCCGCTGACGGGCCGGTCCAGCCGATGCACCGTGCCCAGAAACACGTCTCCGGGTTTATCGTATTTCTTCTTGATGTAATTCTTAACCAGCTCCAACAGGGGGACGTCCCCGGTTTTATCGCCCTGCACCAGCACACCCGGTTCCTTGTTGACAACAATCAGGTGGTTATCTTCGTAAACAACAACATATTTCTGTTTCATGGTAATCGAACGGTTTTTGCCCGCTTCCAGCCCTGCAGTCTGGTCAGAATGCCGTTTGGCTAGTAAGCTTCCTCTTTGCTCGGAAATTCGCGCTCCTTCACATCATCAACATACTGACCGATGGCTCCGGTAATAACGCCGTGCAGATCGGCATAACGGCGCAGGAAGCGCGGTTTAAATTCTTTGTTAATGCCCAGCAGGTCATGCAGCACCAGAATCTGTCCATCAGCATCCGGACCCGCCCCAATCCCGACAGTGGGAATGGTCAGACTTTCGGATACCTGTTTGGTCAATGCAGCCGGGATTTTTTCCAAAACCACCGAAAAACAGCCGATCTCTTCGAGCATTTTGGCGTCTTCCAGTAGCTTCTGTGCCTCGGTTTCCTCCTTTGCCCGAACGGCGTACCCACCGAATTTGTAAATCGATTGGGGCGTTAAACCGAGGTGGCCCATCACGGGAACGCCCGCGCTTAACACGCGAATGATTGATTCTTTCACTTCCAATCCGCCTTCCATCTTCACAGCGTGTGCGCCCGATTCTTTCATGATCCGAATGGCCGACCGCAGGGCTTCCGAAGAATTTCCCTGGTAGGAACCAAAAGGCAGGTCGACGACCACCAGCGCCCTTCTTACGGCCCGAACAACCGAGGCTGCGTGGTAAATCATCTGATCGAGCGTAATGGGCAGGGTTGTCTCGTGACCCGCCATCACGTTGGAGGCCGAGTCGCCCACCAGAATTAATTCCACACCGGCGGCATCAACCAGACGGGCCATCGAATAATCGTAGGCGGTTAGTGCCGAAATTTTCTCGCCCTTGGTTTTCAGTTCCTGAATAACGCGGGTAGTGATCCGTTTAATATCGGGGTTGTGAACAGACATTCTCTTGAGTAAACCGTTTAGCAATCGTGAGCAGAATTGGCAGGCAATCTACGGCGATCTTGTAAGCTATAAAACCCGGATAGGAGCAAAATGATTCTGAAAACCGGTATTTACTCGTTATTGAAATCAACGATCGATCAACCAGGATTCGGGGTTCATTCGACTGGTGCTCTTCCAAACCTGAAACTGAACCTCCGCCACACCGTCTTTGTCCGTAGCAACCACCCCAATGACTTCGCGGGCTTTAACGCGCTGACCCACCTGCACCGATACGCTTTTTAGCTTGGCGTAAACCGTATAGTAGTCACCGTGCTGAATGGCGACAATGTTATACATCCCGGTCACGTACGTGGTATACTGAACCACGCCGTCGTAAACCGCCCGAACCACTTCGCCGGGATTGGTTTGGATATCAATTCCCGGGTTATCCTGCATTACCCCTTTCAGGACCGGGTGGGGCCTGACCCCGTAGTGGTCCGAAATAAAACCGCGGGTTACCGGCCAGGGCAATCGGTTACGGGATGCGGCAAACGAAGAAGCCAGGGCCGCTTCTTCTTCGTTCAGCAAGTTATTCCGGCGCTCATCGGGTTTGCGGGCGGCCCGTTCAACCGCTTCCGGTGCGGCTTCCGCAGGTTTGGCTTCGGCAGTTTCGGTTTTACCCGCTTCCGGTTCGTTGGTGCTGGCGGCTTTGGCGGCCGCAGCTGCTGCGGCTTTTTCACGGGCAATACGTTCACGCTCGGCTTTTAATCGGGCAAGCCGGGCCAGTCGCTCGCGTTCCTGCCGCTCCCGAATTTCCCGGCGAATCATTTCCGTAATCGCTGCCTCCAGTCGGTTGACGGCCTTACGGCTTTCGGCCAGTTCGGTGCGCAGATCCTGCTCTTTTTCGCTCAGCTCTTCGGCGACGCGGTTTTTCTCATCTTTTAGTCCTTCCAGCCGCTTCGATTCATTTACCTGTACCACCAGGGTTCCCTGCTGCTGTTTCTTTTTGCGCTCCACATCCTGCTGCTTCGCCAACATTTCCTGCCGTACCTTCTCCATCTGCCGCACCTGCCCCTTCCGCGCTTCGGAGTACTGCTGGAGGTACTTATACCGTGCTACGAGCTGATTAAAGCTTTCAGCGGAGAATAAGAAGCCCAGCGGGTTGACCTGCTGCCGTCGTTTGTCGGCCGCATAAAGCATGTCTCCGTATTCTTTCTTGAGTTTTTCCAGGTCTTTCTGCAACCGGTTAGAACTTCGGCGTAGCTCCTGAATTTCGGAGTTCATTAACTTGACGTCTTCCGTCAACAGATTGATTTGCTTGGATTGGGCGGCAATTTCCTGGTTCAGGGCTTTTAACTGACCCAGCGTGGCCTGCTTCTGCGAGGAAGTTTTGCGCAGGATCGCGCGAATCTGCGACACTTTCTCCACGTTCTGCTTTTTCTCCTTTTCCAACTGCTGCCGGTTGCGCTGCTGGGCCATTACACGCCCAACGGTCAGCCAGCACAGGCCAAACGCGAGAATAAACACTTTCCAACCTATAGCCCAAACCACTCTGTACTTCATACGCATTGTGCAATACCGGATTCGTTACGGTCTCCGTTGAAATTTCGACGGAACCGTGAACGGAAAACCCGGATTTTTGTCGGTAAGCTCTACTTTATTATGCCGTATCCGCAGCACGGTCTGATAAGGTTGTCCGTCGCTCTTGGATTTGTAGTCAACGGTAACCAGACTGGTATACGGAAACAGAAAATTGTTCAACGCCGTAAAGTCTTCGTAATCCAGCGTCAGCGAGTTCTTGGTGGGCTGCTCAACCACCAGGAGTTTTTTCAACTTCCGGTTTTCTTCACCGATGTAATTATCGATCAGCACCTTGCCTTCAAGTTGCCGCAGCAGCAAAAAATCTTTCTCGTTTTTTACCCGTTGGGCGGGTTCTTTGGGCAGCGGCAAATTCCCGATCAAAAGGGATTGAATAAGCCCAAAATCGAGATTAAAGTTAAAACGCTGGCTCAACGACGGGTAATCGAAAACGGAATATTCCCGGTGAATGCGATCCATAATAACAACTGAGTCTTGGGTAATCAGCGCCCGGGCCACTTCAACACCGACGCCCGATACGGACAACCAGATCAGGCTGTCTTTGGCAATTCGCAAACTAACATTAGCGTTGTTGATATCCTGCTCCTTACTTTTAAAGGAAACCTTTGATTTAGCTGTTAAATAGTGGAAATCAACCTGCTCGACAGTGGAATTGGGATCAATGGAAGGAAGCGGTGATGCGGTCGCAGTGCTGTCAACCCGGCTTTTGGGCGCTACCGAAACGGTATCCGCTGAAGGGGAAGGGGGTGCGTTGCGGAATAATTTCTGACGACGACACCCGCCTGATGTTATCAGCATCACAGCGCACAAAAATCCAACAAGGTATTTACTCATAAATCTTTCCGGTGGCAATTTTTTTATCCAACCGATCGGTCGTTTCGCCTTTTAATTTTGCTTTTTTCCACTGTTCAACGGCTTTATCGTGCTCACCAAGCTGGTATAGCACATCGCCGTAATGTTCGAGAATGGTACCGCTAACGTTTTTGTCCGACTGAATGGCTTTTTCGAGGTAAACGCGGGCTTTGGCGTAGTCTTTCATGACGTACAAAACCCAGGCATGGGTATCCAGATACGTAGCGTTATCCTGATTTTTTTCGACCAGCCGCTCCGACATTTGCCGCGCCAGAGGCAGCTTCTCTTTTCGCAGGGATAAAAAGTAGCTGTAGTTGTTCAGCACGTGGTCGTTGTCGGGGTCCTGTCTCAGGACTTCCTCATAGGCTTCATCCGATTTCTGGTGGTCTCCCATGCTGTTGTATACATCGCCCAGGCCGGCCGTTATGCTCTTCATCAGTTCAGCATTGCTGGCCGACAGCCGACGGCATTCTTCGTAGGCTTCAACGGCTTCTTTATACCGTTTTTTGAAGTGATTGGCCGACCCGTTATACGCCCAAAGCACGCCCTGATTCGGAAACAATTCCAGCGCCTGTTCAGAATGCACCAATAGGCTGTCCATCTGGTTGAGTTCACTGTCAAGTTGCAGAATGGCGCCCCACATTTCATAGGTGGCTTTGTCCAGACGGGCGGCTTTAACGAAGTAATCGCGGGCTTCGGTTTTTTTTCCCTGCTGCGCCAGTAACTGGGCATAAATGGCCTGCGAGCGGGCATCCCGTGGGTGGGCCGTAGCGAGTTCCCGGGCGAGTTTTACAGCACTTTGGTTGGCTTTTTCATCAGTACCAACCATGCCGATGTAACTCGACAAAATCCGTGCTTTGATGCTGGCTTCGAGATTCGGATTAGAAAAGACTTTATCTAGCTCCTGACTGCATTTCTCCAGATTGCCCTGCTTGCGGTAGAGGTCGGCCAGCATGACGTGGGCCTGCGGCAGATCGGAGTTAACTTTCAGGGCCCGCTGCAACCAGTCGACAGCTTGCTCGTTGCGGTCGTTGGCGATCAGCAACTCGGCCCCTTCCAGCAGGTAATCGGTTTCGCCCGGTTCGGAGGCAGCCAGTTTTTCGGCTTCCAGAATGGCCTTTTCGACTTTATTCTGTTTCAGGTAAATCCGTTGTTTCTGCCGGACGATTTCCTCGTTCATACCGGTGGCTTTTTCCACCTGTTCGTAAACAGCCAGGGCCTTGTCCGGTTTTTCGTCGAACAGGTAGATAGCCGCCAGTTCAACGCCGTATTCGATATTCTCGGGACTTTTCCGGATCAGATCTTCATACAGGTTCTCCGCATCGGCGTAGCGCTTCTGTTTCACGAAAAGTTCGGCCAGTTGGAGTACGTAATATTTATTGCTTCCCTTGTCGAGCTGAACGGCTTTCTGCGCCAGCGGCAGGGCGTCCTCGGTTTTTCCCTGTTTCAGCAAGGCCGAGGCCGCAGCGTAGTGGGCTGCCGGGTTTTCGGGATGAAGCTGGATGACTTTCTGGAATTGGGCAACGGCTTTCGCGGGTTCGTCCATCATCATGAACTTCATGCCCTCCGTAAACAACGATTCTTCAACGCCCCGGGCGCCTTCCTCTTTGGGCTTTTGCTCCCTGGCTTTCCGTTGAGCCTGAGCGGGTGTGATCACGCACATAATCAGGCAACCGATACCGGCAACCAGCCACGTCCGCCAATTGGATTTTACCAGATAGTGCATGGATATACCAACTTAAATAAATCGAATGAATAGGAACGCCCACCGGGCTCTTCAGTTCAAACGTGTTTGACCTATTCTCTATTGCAACAGCACGTTACCGTTGATCACAATACACAAAGGTAGTGGAAAAGCTTCATAACCACTGAACCAGAATCGATTGATTCGCTGGAAAATAAAAATGATAAACGCAAAAGTACCCAACGGGGTTTGCTTTCACATTTATCATTTTTCATTCGGTATACTTCATTCCCTCTACGCCTTACCCCGTACGGCTCGTAAACTGGTCGACCACCTCATTGGGGTGGATTTCCAGCACATTGGCCAGCACCAGCAGCACCAGCGTCCGGGAAGCCATTTTCCGCGGAATATTCGCAATCCGGGCAAACAAATCGACGGTAATGCTCTGGTTATGGTCCAGATGCTGCATCAATGCCTGCTCTTTATCGCCGTACGTAAACCGTACGTTACGGTCGGCAGTCTCGCCTTTCATGATTTCGCGTACCTCTTTGCTGGCCTGCACGGCTTTGTCATCAACCCGCACGTAAGCCCGCCTAAAATCGTTGAGCGGATCATCCACGAAGTGCGGCTTCCGGTCGCTTTCCGGAACGGTGATTACCAGCACGTCCCGTTCATTGGTTAGCGCCACACGTTCCATGTGGTACTCAATTTTCGGGGTGCAATACCGTTCGATGGCGCGCTCCAGCAGGTATTCATCTTCATCGACGTGTTTGAGACCCTGGATGCTTTTATCGTCGCCAATTCCAATCAGCAGTTTCCCGCCTTCCGTATTAGCAAACGCCACAATTTCGCGGATAATCCGTTCGGGGTGATTGGACTTCAACTTGAATTCGAGATGCGTTCCCTCACCCTGTCTAACCAGTTCCTTGAGCGCCCTGTAGTCCATCCGTCTGTCGGCTGTGTAGATATCAAGAAGGTTGCCAGCCCTCCCTTGCTTTTAAATATAACCCTTTTAATGAATACAAACCAAAGGTTTACTCAACTATTTTACCCGTAAATCGGCTAACTTCGCTGATTCTTAACGGGATCAACTATTTATGTTAGTTAGTGGTTTACGCTTTGGTTGTATCTAACTTAGTAACACAAAAACAATGCTAAACGTTGTAATTATTCTGGTTACGTTTGTAGGAATGGAGGGAGCCGCCTGGTGGACGCACAAGTACATCATGCACGGATTTATGTGGCGTTGGCATCATTCGCACCACAACCACCATTCGGGTTTTCTGGAACGTAACGATTTATTCAGTGTAGTATTCAGCTTGGTGGCCGTTGGATTGGTGGTTTTGGGGTTTGAGGTGGAACCACTCTGGTTTCTGGCCCCTATCGGCATTGGCGTGACTTTATACGGTATTTTTTATTTTATTTTTCACGACATCATCGTGCACCGGCGGATCAAATTCCGGTTTAAACCCCGCAATCCGTATTTGAAACGAATCATGCGGGCGCATTACGTCCACCACAAAGTTCACAAACGGGATGGGGCCGAAGCCTTCGGCTTTTTGTACGCTCCTAAAAAATACGAATCTCGTTAAAAGAGATTCAGGGGGCACAAATGGCAAAACCCATAAAGTCCAACCGCAAGGGTGTTACTTTATGGGCGAATGCAGAGGGCAAACCCGCTCTAATACTCGTCTTCGTTGAAAAAGAAGTCGTCTTTTGTGGGGTAATCAGGCCATATTTCCTCGATACTCTCGTAGGGCTGACCGTCGTCCTCCAACTCCTGCAGGTTTTCGACTACTTCTAAGGGAGCGCCTGAGCGAATCGAGTAATCGATCAACTCATCTTTGGTAGCCGGCCAGGGGGCATCTTCCAGATACGATGCCAATTCGAGTGTCCAATACATACGCGTTGCTGCTAAAAAATATGACGACTGACTGTCGTGAAATTGTGCAAAAGTAAAAAAATATGAATATCCTAGACATGTCCCTGAAAAATCTTTCAGAAACGGTTAGAATGCTGTTTAGGCCAATTAACCTGCTCGCGAATAAAATTGTTTGCCATCAACTATCCAAACTTTCTGTTTTTCTAACAACCTATTAATCAATGAAGATTGAAATTTGCTGTTTTTCACTGGAATCCTGCCTCATTGCCGAAGCCAACGGCGCTTCCCGAATCGAATTATGCGGGGGAGCCGCCGAAGGTGGAACGACACCCAGCTACGGGCTAATCACCCTGGCGCGGCAACAAGTTAAAATTCCTATCTATGTGATGATTCGGCCCCGGGGCGGTGATTTTCTATACAATGAAACAGAGTTGGCCGTGATGCGTCGGGACATTGAAGCGGCCAAAGAAGCCGGGGCGGATGGCATCGTGCTGGGGCTGTTAAAACCCGACGGGACCGTGGATGAGGAACAAACAGCGGAGCTGATTCAACGAGCACACCCCCTGCCGGCTACGTTTCACCGCGCGTTTGATGTAGCGCGTGACCCGCTGGAAGCGCTAGAGGCCGTTATTCGCACGGGAGCCGAACGCATTCTGACTTCGGGACAGCAAGCCAGTGCCGAAGCGGGTGTTCCACTGTTAAAACAATTGGCCCAGCAGGCCGGTGACCGGATCGAGATTATGGCTGGAGCGGGTGTAACCCCGGCTAATGCCGTCCGACTGGCCGAAACGGGCATACATGCGCTGCATTTGACTGCCAAGCAGGTCATGGACAGCGGGATGGTATACCGTAATCCAAACGTGCCGATGGCGTCGGTAGCCATGAGTGAATTTGAGTGGTTAAGTACCAGCGGTGCAGTGGTGCAGGCAATGGTGAAAACTGTGAAATAAAAAGTTCGCAGCGAGTAGCGAAGGAAAAGAGTCCATCAGGGGCTCCGCTACACGCTGCGAACGAACGTCTAAACCCGCTTACCAGAAGTAAGCGTACAGAAACGTAATCACCGCGATTACCACGGCCGCGCCAATGGCAAAGCTCGATGAGGTCTTGAACATGCTGGCGTCGATTTCCAGACCTTTGCTGCTGGGTTTCTGCAACCCGAGGACGATCATCACCGCCACACAAATTAAAAAGACAAAGCCCATCGTGTCCAAGAACGGGATGGTATAAACTCCGTCGGCGCCCAATACCGCAAAACCAGACGGCGCCAGAAACTCCAGATTAACCATCCCGGGCAGAACGTATTTGAAGAACAGCGACAGCAGAAAACCGCCCACAATGGCGAACAGCGCTCCGCTCGAGTTCGTCTTCTTCCAGAAAAAGCCCATGATAAAAGCCGCAAAGACGCCCGGCGAAACCAGCCCCGTCATTTCCTGAATAAACTGGAAGCCCCCTTTCTTATCGATTCCCATGAACGGCGAGATAAAAATTGCCATCAGCATGGAGACCCAGATCGCCACCCGGCCCACGCGCACCAGCTTCTGCTCGCTAGCGTTCGGGGCAATGTACTTCTTGTAAATATCAAGGGTAAAAATGGTTGAAATCGAGTTGGCTTTACCGGCCAGCGACGCCACCACGGCCGCGGTCAAAGCGGCAAATGAAAGTCCTTTCAAACCCGCAGGCAGCAGGTTTAGCAGGACCGGATAAGCGTGGTCCTTGTTGATTTCGCCCGTGGCATCCAGCATTTCCTGCTGAAACAAACCATTCTGGTACAGGGTGTAAGCCGCAATACCGGGCAGCACCACGATGATCGGCATCAGGAGTTTGAGGAAAGCCGCAAAGAGAATTCCCTCGCGGGCCGTTTTCAGATCCGCCCCCAGTGCCCGCTGTGTGATATACTGGTTACATCCCCAGTAATTCAGGTTGACAATCCACATCCCGCCAATCAGAACCGTCAGGCCGGGCAGCGAAGCGTAATGCGGATGGCCTTTCGGGAAAATCATGTGGAAATGGTCTTCCGACTGCGTTAGCATCTGGTTAAACCCGTTTACAATGCCATCGGTACCATTCTCCGTCGAAACCAGATTGATGGCCAGATACGTAGTTGCCAGCCCGCCCAGAATCAGGAAAAATACCTGAATAACGTCAGTAAAACCAATAACCTTCATCCCGCCCAAGGTAATGATGACCGCAAATACCGCCAGACCAATCATACAGGCCGTAAAATTGAGGCCCGAAATAGTGGAAACGGCCAGCGCACCCAGAAATAGAATTGATGTCAGGTTGACCAGGATATAAAGAAACAGCCAGAAAATGGCCATGATCATCGAGACGGTATTGTTGTATCGCTGCGTTAGGAACTGCGGCATCGTGAAGATCCGGTTCTTGAGGTAGATCGGCATGAAGAAAACCGCCACCACAATCAGCGTTGCGGCCGCCATCCACTCGTAGGTGGCAATGGCCAGCCCCATGGCAAAGCCGTCGCCGGATGCTCCGATGAATTGTTCCGCCGAAATATTGGAAGCAATCAGGGATGCGCCGATGGCCCACCAAGTCAGCGACCCTTCTGCCAGAAAGAAGTCAGTAGATGAAGTCTCCTTTGTCTTCTTTTTATTGTAAATCCAGTAGCCGTAGGAGGCAACAATGATGAAATAAATAAAGAAAACAATGTAATCGAGGATTTGTAATTTTTGCATGTTGGCAACCTAAAAACAGGGAAGAAATGAGCGTAGGATTATTTCGACTCGAAAGATAATAATTTAGAGAACATATTTTTGCCTATTTTAACCTTCTGCCGCGATAAATCCGACAGATAATTTCGGGAACGGCCCTCCCCCGCAAATTACAGAACTTTGATGGTTTCCGGCACTAGTTTCTTCAGACGCGAATGGGCGATAAAACGCCGGGCGACCGTAAAGCGATAGTTACCTGTGTGCAACGTATATTGATAGAGCGGGTTGCGCACCATTACCGAACCATTGATCCAGCCCAGCGTTACGCACCACCGGTTGCTGTTGTAACCGCCCACCACCTGAAAGTGCAGATCGGGCCGCACGTTGCTCCGGATTTGATCCCGGTTTTCGAATAATTCCTTGCTAAAAGTTGCGTTCAGATTGCCCATCAGCGCGGCCGTGGCAAACCAGTGTTGCCGGTAGACGAACGTGTACGCGTAGCCCGCACTGGGTCCAAGTTTCAAAAACCGCATCCGGCGCACGGCTTCGTCCGGGAAAGTGGGCCGGACGCGTTCAGGAACCAGCGCGCTGTCGCCCCGCACAATACCGTAATAGACCTGAAAACCGGCCAGCCAAGTGCCCGCCGACCGCTTCTGCCACTCGTTCTGAACGAAAGAAGCCCGGAACGAAAACCGCCGGAAATTGAATACCCGCCGAATGCCCACCCCCACCAGATTCACCCGCAGGTCGGGGCGGTGGTAATAAAGCTCCGGGCTGGCCGCGGCATTTCCGCGGGGCGTCAGAAAGTAGCCGTTGTAAAACTGGGCTACCCCGTCAAGTACCCACTTTCGCGTATATACGTGCGTTTGAAGGTCGATATTCTTCGTCTCTCCCTTGCCGTTGTTTTTGTTCAGAAACGACAAACCATACGCCATGTTTACCGTCAGGGCGTTGAACGTTGCTCCGATGCCCAGATTCAGCGGGGCATTGGGCAGAAACCGCAGCACCGGAGCATCCGTGGTTGGCGTCGATAGATTGAAGGAGGTGTATTTCTGGGAAATGTACGCCCGGCCGGTCAGCTTGCCGGGAAAAGTACGAACATAGGCCGAATCAATGTCGGGTCGAAAGCGATCCTGGGCCGGAGCCGCTGAAGCCAGAAGCAGCAGCAGGATCGTACCGAGGCTGAGCCGCCAAAATGAAAACGCCGGGTGGCGAAGATCGGCGAGCGCGTGGCCGACCGTTGTGCCTTGCTTCATCGGGCAAAGGTGGTGTCAATTTTATGGCGGCTCAGTTCGGCCTTCCATTCGTAATGTAACGATTTTCGCTGGGCTTCAAAGTCCCGGCGGCCAAACATTTTCATTCGATACTTGCCGAGGTCGCGGTGCAGCAGCAGGTGATTTTTCAAACCGCCGGTCATTCGGGTAGAATCCCCCTCCTGAATCTGGCGAATGCGCCGTTTGTTGTTGCCAAAGAGCAGGTCCGTCAGGCTGATTTCGACCAGAAAAGCCGCTTTTTTGTTGAGCGTGTAATCGCCATCCAGGTGAAGGTACGAAAGATTGCTGGTTAGGTTCAGGTCCGGCATCAGAATCCGGTTCTTGTGCAGCAGAAACTGAGCATCAACGTCTTCAAAATAAATGTGGCTGGTTTTGGCTTTCGGCAAAAACCGCAACGCCTGCTGAATGGGCTGCACTTCAATCAGCTCCATCTGCCGGACCTCGGCTTTTGTGTAGGCCGTTGTTTTGTTCATATCCGGCAGAAAATCTTTGTCCAGCTCGGTCCGCAGCGTCATCGAGCAATCTACGTTGCCGCGGATGTTTTCGCTCTTCAGCACGTCGATCTGCATTTCTTCAGCCGCCCGGAAAAGCTGGTATAAATCCATTTTCTGCAGCGTCACGTTGAGTTTAACCGGAATGCCCTTGACCTCATCCAGCTTCATCAACCCGCGCGCCCCCAGCCGCCCCCCGAAAGCATTCATCGTCAGTCGTTCGAGCTGCGCGGTTTCGTCTTTGATGACCGTCTTCACGCCAAAGTCGTGTCCCCGAAGCGCGTTGTAATCCAGCTTGCGGGCCTTCACCTCAATATCAAACTGGTAATCACTGATCAGAGACTTCCGCTTCTGCGCAGTCGGCCGTTTGTACGTGGCCTGCATACTGTTCAGGCCGGACAGCAGGCTCAGCAGCCGTTGCAGCTTCAGTTGGTCGTACGACAGGCTCAAAGCCGCGTATGGTTCCTGAATACCATCCTGGTTTAGTTGAAAATGCCCCAGCCCCGCGATTTTACCGCCCAGTGTCGTCTGACATAACAACTGCGGAACGCGAACTTCCTCGCCCTTCTTGTTAATCACAAACGACATATCCTTTAAATCTTCACCCGATGGCAGCCGAATGCGATCAATCCGGAAAACGGCCGAATACTCCGTACCGAATAATAGCCCCGCCAGGAGGCTGTCCGTTGCGGTCGGAATTTTCTTCGGGGTTGATGGGCGGGATCTGGCCGGGATAGGTTTCGAGAAATCCAGTTCCTGCCAGTGGGCCGCCAGTTTGGTCCGAACCGGGTGCGTAGCCTGATTGCCGCCTAGGGCAAACCGCAGCAGGTTCGTCACTTCCCCGTTTATTTTAAATGCCCGGCCTTCCATTTTCCCGACGACCTCCTGAATCCGAAGCATGTTGTTTTCCGGAATAAAATGGATATCAGCACGGAGCGCCGTACACCGCCCGGACGGTTTCGGAAACAGCAGACAGCCATCTTTAATGCGAAGCGTTCCCTGCCAGAACGGCTCGACCGGCGACGGGTTGATCACGTTCGAATACAACAACGGACTCCGAACGGCCAGATTGATGGAAGCCGTGCCACGGTATAGCGAGTCGCCGGGCCAATTCATGAGCTGCGCCAGTTGCATGAGCGACAGATTACCGCGCATGGTAGCGTCGACGACGGGCGAAACCAGATTGGTCAGCGTACCCTTCATGGCCAGCGTATCGGCCCCGCACTGCAACTGAAATTGCTGCAGGGTCAGGACGGAAGTTTCGCGAGCGTTGGCGGAGCCGTTGTTCCAGTTACCCCGCAATTGAACGGTTTGGAAAATTACCGGAGTTTTGGGCCATCGGTAATTCCGGGCCAGTAGCCGGAAACTGATTTCGTTGTGCGCCCGTACGGTTGCACTGCTCCGTCCGTGCATCCGAAACTGAAATGCCACATTTCCTTTAAAAGCCGTGTCGCCCGCGTACCGTTTGAGCGAATCGGGCAGCAAAGCCGCCAGAAACTCTTGCGCCGGCTGAACACCCCGCATTCCGATGTCCAAATCAGTACCTTGCTTTTCGGGAAGTTTGCGGTGGCTGCCGGTCAGGACGACGGGAGCACCGTTGACCACGACTTGGCTTTGGCTAAATCGCCCAGTTTTGGTCGCCGGATTATACGCATAGTGAACGCTGGCCTGAAAAGGCTGATTCCGAAACAGGGTCAGCGTCCGGTTTTTAACGTATTCAATGGTGCCACCGAGCGTACCTTTTAGCTGCAATCCTTCTTTAACCAGCTTCCCGCTCAGGTCGGCTTGCTGGATGTGCATGGAAAAGGCGTTCTTTTTGTAGCCATTTACGACGGTTACGGTCGCATCTTCAATGCGTATTTCGGGAATTCCCACCGAATGCCCGTGCTCGCGGTCGGAACGGCTTTCGGTTTTCCAGGTCAGGGCTGATTTCTGCCCGGTCGAGTCGACCCATTGTTTGTACCGGATTCCCTTCAGAACTATTTTCCGCACGGTACGGCTTTCCCGAAATAAATCGGTGGTGCTGATGACCAGATGGGCCTGATCGATCCCGACAATTTCCATCGGCTTTTGCCGGTGGTTATCCGTAATCGAGACGTTGGTCAGTTGAATGGCTAAATGGGGAAAGTGGCTAAGTAATGAAAATTTCACCCCAAAGTCCGCCAGCCGCTGTTCCGAATGGCTGGCAAATTCTTCCCGGACGGCCAGAATAACTCGTTCTTTATAGACGGTTGTCAGCAAGAGCGGAAATAGCAAGCTCACCAGCAAAGAAACCCCTGCCGCGGCCAGTACTACTTTTATCCAGTGCGCAACTCTCGCCATTGCTTTTAAAAACCGTCTTTACAATCGACACAAGTCCGGTTTTACTAAAACAAGTGTTACTGGCACACTGTTCGGCCTACAGGATGATCGTTCGGTTCTGATGGATAAAAACCCGGTCGTTGAAGACCAGTTTCAGCGCCTGTGACAGCACGATTTTCTCGACATCCTTGCCTTCGGTCGCCATGTCGGCCGCCGTATGCCGGTGATCCACTTCCTTAATATTCTGGGCAATAATGGGCCCTTCGTCGAGGTCGTTGTTTACAAAATGGGCCGTCGCCCCAATAATTTTGACGCCCCGGTCGTAGGCCTGCCGGTACGGGCTGGCGCCCATGAACGCGGGCAGAAAAGAATGGTGAATATTGACAATACGGTTGGGAAAATGGCTGACGAACGCGGGTGTCAGCACGCGCATGTATTTGGCCAGCACAATGTATTCCGGCTCATAAATCGACAGCGTCCGCAGCAAGGCTTCCTCGTGTTCTTCCCGGGTACGGTGTTCGTGGGTAACAAAATGAAAGGGAATGCCGAATTTGCTGACCAACGATTGCAGGGAATTGTAATTGCTGACCACGGCCAGAATGTCGGCGTCCAGCTCGTTGAAGGCGTATCGGATGAGCAGTTCCGCCAAACAATGATGTTCTTTTGTAACAAAAACGATAATATTTTTCTTTTTTTTAGGATTAATGCGCAGATTAATCCCAGACGGCAAGGTCTCCCGTAATTTGTCGGACAAAACAACGGAATCGTAGTTACCTTCGAACTCGGTTCGCATGAAGAACTGCCGGTCGGGACTTACGTATTCGTCGTTTCGGATGATGTTCAGATTGTGGTGGGCCAGTACTCCGGTAACGCGGTGAATAAGCCCCGTGCTGTCGGGACCGTCCATTAACAAAATGTGACGAGTTTCGGCGGACATGAACGAATTGATAATTTGAAAGTTATTGTAAAAATAGTAAAATCACCGCGCTAATCGCCTTTGCCAAAGGGAATGTGCCATTTGTGATTGGTAGTAAAAACATAATAATCCGTAAACAGTCTTCTTACTGTTGCTCGGGTAAGTAAAAAAAGGTAGGTTAGCCACCCCTAAAAATTGTATAGCATTGGAATCGTTGCTCTCTGCATCTAAGCGAAAGTTGCTCATTGAAGCCGCCTGGGAAGTGTGTAACCAGGTAGGCGGTATTTATACGGTTATTCGGTCGAAAGTGCCGTCGATGGTTGAAAAGTGGGATAACGACTACATCCTGCTCGGCCCGTATTTTCCCCAGCGGGCGGCTGTTGAATTCGAACCCATCACGCACGACGACGGTACCGAAATCGGTCGGGTGGTGCAGAGTATGCGGTCGCGGGGCCTCGATGTTCAATACGGTTACTGGCTCATTACCGGTAAGCCCCGGGTGGTGCTTTTTGGCATTCAAAGCCTGGGGGCCGGTCTGGATCAGGTTAAATACGGACTCTGGCAACGGCACGGCATCTCCACCCTGGGCGTTGAAGACCTGGTAAATCAGGTGGTCGGGTTCGGGGAGATGATCCGACTATTTCTGACCGAACTGGCCGAAGAAAGCGCCCGCCATGTCGACATTACGGTCCACTTCCACGAGTGGATGGCCAGCAGCGGTTTACCGGATCTACGCCAGGATAACGTCAAAATCGCGACGGTTTTCACGACCCACGCGACGATGCTCGGCCGCTATCTGGCACAGAATGAATCCGGTTTTTACGGAAAACTCCCCTTTTTCGACTGGCAACGCGAAGCCAAGCACTACAACATTGAAGCGCAGGCTACCATTGAACGGCTTTCGGCCCAGCTATGCCATGTTTTCACCACCGTCAGCGACGTAACCGCCCGCGAGTGCGAAGTTTTCCTGGGCCGCATTCCCGACTTGATTCTGCCCAATGGCCTCAACATTGTCCGGTTTACGGCGGTGCACGAATTCCAGAACCTGCACGTCAAGTACAAGGAGCGGATTCACGAGTTTATCATGGGGCACTTCTTCCAGAGTTATTCGTTTGACCTGGAAAAGACGTTGTATTTTTTCACCTCAGGACGGTTTGAATTCAGTAACAAAGGCTACGACCTGACGCTCGAAGCCCTCGCCCGTCTGAATTATAAAATGCAGGAAGCCAACATGGACACCACGGTGGTGATGTTCATGATTACCAAACAGCCGTTCCGGTCCGTCAACCCCGATGTTCTGCACAGCCGCGCCCTGCTGGACGAAATTCAGGAAACCTGCAAAGCCATCGAAAACGAATTGGGAAATAAACTATTCCTGAGTGCGGCTTCGGGCGAAGACATCAACCTGCCGGATTTGAACCAGTTTGTGGATGAATACTGGCGGCTCCGGCTCCGGCGAACCATTCAAAGCTTTAAGACCAAAAACCTGCCCCCGTTTGTAACGCACGATCTGGTTCAGGAAGACGATATGGTGCGGTTTATCCGGCAGATTCAGCTGGTCAACAACGCCCACGACCGGGTGAAAGTCGTTTACCACCCGGACTTTATTTCGTCGACCAACCCGCTCTTCGGGCTGGATTACGGCCAGTTTGTGCGGGGTTGTCACCTGGGCGTTTTCCCAAGCTATTACGAACCCTGGGGCTACACGCCACTGGAATGCGTGGTGCGCGGTATTCCGACCGTCACGAGCGATTTGTCCGGTTTTGGCGACTTTATCATGCAGATCATGCGCGATTACGAAAACCGGGGCATTTACGTTGTCAACCGCAAAACGCAGACGTTCAACGAAGCCGCCGAACAACTGGCCAACATTCTGTTCCGGTTTGTCCGGCTCTCGCAGCGCGACCGCATTACGCAGCGCAACCGCGTGGAGAACATTGCGGAAGTCTTCGACTGGACCAACCTCCGCTCCTACTACGATACCGCCCACGATCTGGCCCTGAAGCGCCGGAAACCGTGAACTCGGTAAGCGAATAAAGACAAAAGACAAGAGAGTAAAGAAAACCGTATTGGAATTCTTTACTCTCTTGTCTTTTGTCTACCTTCTATCTTCTCAGTACTGATTCAACTCTTTATTAAACTCCACCAGTATCTGTTCTTTCATAGCAATTTTGCGCTTTTGGGTATTCACCTTGTTCATCATCATCTTATCAGCCTCCTCATTTCCCGGGCGTCCCATGCTGTCCATGCTGCTCATTGACATGGCCAGATCGCTTTTTTCGCGACGAACCAGATACTCCAGTTCCCGAACTTTCGTCCGCAACTGCTCCGAACGGCTTTTGAGCTCAAAAGCCGGGTATTTGCGGGTGATTACACGTTCGAGATAGTTTAATTCAAAAATCTTATCACAGGCGGAGCGGAACCGATCGGCGACGGTTTTGTCGACCAGTTTAAACGGAATCTTGATTTCCTTCCACTGGTTGAGCAATTGTTTCGCCCGGTCGGCGGCCGCTGGGATGTCAGACTGTTTAGCCAGTTTCTCCACTTCGTCGGCCATTTTCATCTGCTGTTCTACGCGCGGGTCAATCCGGACTTTCGGCTGGATACCCCGCGCCAGGTTGTAGCGATCGAAAACGGTTTTGGTGGCCCGACGGTATTTTTTGAGGATCTTGCCGGATTTTTTGATCGGCACTTCACCCACTTCTTTCCACTCGTTGTTCAGGTTCCGAATCAGGTGGTAAGCTTCCGTCAGCACCTTCATGTACCGTTCTTCGGCAATGTTGGCACGTTCAAGGGCTTCCCCTTCCAGACCGTCGCGTTTGAACGGACGGCTGCGATCGGCTTCGTAGATCGTCCGCACCGCCCGTTCCGCCTGCGCAATCAGGCTATCGTAGCGGTCCATGCGCTCCTGAATCACCTTGTTTTGCTCATTGAAGAACTCGCGCCGACGCTGGAAAAACCCGTCTAACGTTTCGCCGAAACGTGTTTCGATGGTTTCGTCCAGTTCTTTGTCGACCGGGCCAGTTTTGATCCACTTTAACTTAATTTCCTGGAGCTTCTCGGCGGTTTCCTTCCATTCGCTGTTGTCAGCAACGGATTCGGCTTCGGCCAGCAACGCTTGCTTGATTTCAAGGTTTTTGAGCTGGTTCGTCCGAATCAGTTCCACCAGTACTTCTTCCAGCTCATCGAGCCGGTTCAACAACGGAATGAAGTTACCGATGGCATCGAAATTCAGGAGTTTTTTCCGCAACTGAACAAGTTTTGTCAGGTAGGACCCTTTATTCTGGGCCTCCTGAACTTCCTGCTCGAGTTGGTTTACCTTGTTTTCGGCAATTGTAAACCTGTTTTTGAAATAATCGAGCGCTTCCTGTTCTGTGCGTTTCACTTCACCGATTTGCCGGTCCGGATAGCTGAGGTAGCCCGATAAGAATACCTTTCCGTCTTTGACGTAACCGTATTCGTCTACCAATTGAGCCTGTTCCATTATTTTACTCTTTAAGACTGAGCTATGGGTTTAATTGTTGATATTTGCCACCTACAAAAGTAACCAAAACCATGAGTCAGGAAACGATTATATTCTCAATGGCGGGTGTCAGTAAAATTATTCCGCCAAACCGACAAATCCTAAAGAATATCTACCTTTCCTTTTTTTACGGCGCAAAAATCGGTGTTTTAGGCTTGAACGGCTCCGGTAAATCAACACTGCTGCGCATCATCGCCGGTATTGACAAGAACTACCAGGGCGAAGTTGTGTTTTCACCGGGCTACTCCGTGGGCATGCTGGAACAGGAACCGCAGCTCGATCCAGACAAAACCGTGAAGGAAGTCGTGGAGGAAGGTGTACAGGAAACCGTGGATCTGCTGAAGGAATTTGACCAGATCAACGAAGCCTTTGGCGACCCCGACGCTGACTTCGACAAACTCATTGCCAGACAGGGCGAGGTCCAGGAAAAACTGGATCACCTCAACGCCTGGGAACTGGATAACCGGCTTGAGAAAGCCATGGACGCACTTCGGTGTCCGCCCTCGGATGCCAAAGTCGCTAATTTATCAGGCGGTGAAAAGCGCCGGGTAGCGCTTTGCCGCCTGCTGCTCCAGCAACCTGATGTGCTGCTGCTCGACGAACCGACCAACCACCTGGATGCCGAGTCGGTGTTGTGGCTGGAAGAGCATTTGCGCCAGTACGCCGGAACCGTTATTGCCGTAACGCACGACCGTTACTTCCTGGACAACGTAGCGGGCTGGATTCTGGAACTCGACCGGGGCGAAGGCATCCCCTGGAAAGGCAACTATTCATCGTGGCTCGACCAGAAGCAGACGCGTCTGGCAAAAGAAGAGAAACAGGAGTCCAAACGCCAGAAAACCCTGCAACGCGAACTCGAGTGGGTTCGGATGGCCCCCAAGGCCCGCCAGGCCAAGTCGAAGGCGCGATTGGGTGCTTACGAAAAGCTGTTGAGCGAAGAAAACCGTCAGAAGGAGGAAAGACTGGAAATCTTCATTCCGGCGGGTCCGCGTCTGGGTTCGAAGGTGATCGAAGCCCACGGTGTTTCCAAGGCTTTTGGCGACCGGTTGCTGTTCGAAGATCTGAATTTCCAGTTGCCGCAGGGCGGTATCGTGGGCATTATTGGTCCGAACGGTGCAGGTAAAACGACGCTGTTTAAACTCATCACCGGCAAGGAGCAACCCCAAAACGGCACCTTTGATGTCGGTGAAACCGTGAAGTGGGCCTACGTTGATCAGGAACACGACGGTCTGGACCCGGATAAGACGGTTTTTCAAACCATTTCCGAAGGCAGCGAATGGATTATGCTGGGCGGCAAACAAGCTAACGCCCGGGCTTACGTCAGCCGGTTTAACTTCACCGGTTCGGATCAGGAGAAAAAAATCAGCAACCTGTCGGGCGGGGAGCGCAACCGCGTTCACCTGGCGATGATGCTGAAAGAGGGCGCCAACCTGCTCCTGCTCGATGAGCCCACCAACGACCTCGACGTGAATACGCTCCGGGCGCTGGAAGAAGGTCTGGAAAATTTTGCCGGTTGCGCCGTCGTTATTTCCCACGACCGCTGGTTCCTCGACCGCGTGGCCACGCACATTCTGGCGTTTGAAGGCGATTCGCAGGTTTACTGGTTTGAAGGCAACTTCTCGGAATACGAAGAAAACCGCAAAAAACGGCTGGGCAGCGATGCCACGCCGAAGCGGATTAAATATAAAAAACTGGTGTAAACAAGCTGAACGGTCTCGAACGGAGATTGCACGGATTATAGGATGTAGCTGAATCTTTCTCCTGGTTAATTCTTAAATCCGTGTGATCTCCGCTCAGAAATCAGGATAGGGTATGTACGGTTATTTCAACGGCTCCATTCTTCCCGTCGAGCAAATTGCCTTTGGCATTACGGATCTTGGCTTGCTGCGCGGCTTCGGATTATTCGATTATTTCCGCACCTACAACGGTCGGCCCTTTCAGTGGGACTGGTACTGGGAACGGTTTGCCAATTCGGCGGCCAAAATGCACTTGCCCGTACCGATCAACAAAGAAGAAGCTCACCGGGTGGTTCTGGAGCTGATTGATAAATGCAACCTGCCGGACATCGCCGTACGGTTTGTCATGACGGGCGGTTACAGTCCCGACAGCATCAGCGTCGTCAGGCCCAACCTCCTGATGATGGCGGAAGAAATTCACCCCACCCCGCCGAACCAGTACGAAGAAGGCATCAAGGTGATTCTGGACGAATACGTCCGCGAAATGGCCGAAGTAAAAAGTACGGACTACAAACGGGTGATTCTGCTTGCTCAGGCCATCCGGTCGGCGCGGGCGTCGGACGTGTTGTACCACAAAAACGGCGAAATCAGCGAATTGAGCCGGAGTAACTTCTTTCTCTTTAAAGGGGATCGACTGATTACCCCCAACCGCCACATTCTGCACGGCATTACGCGCCGAACTGTCATGCACCTGGCCCAGAACGACTTTCAGGTTGAAGAAGGCCCCGTCACGCTTTCCGACCTCTACGATGCCGACGAAGCGTTTACAACCAGTTCGACGAAGAAAGTCCTTCCGATTGTTCAGATCAGCGACCTCACCATTGGCGACGGAAAACCCGGCCAACGCACGCGGTTTTTGCTCGATGAGTTCAACGAACTGATCAAAAACTGGTAAGCATCAGAACCGGGATTTCCGTATCTTGCCAATTGATCGAGACGACTTCAATTACTATTTCAATGCATTTGAACGGAAAAGCCCGGGAACAGATGAGCTACGATGCCATTGTGATCGGTTCGGGAATCAGCGGAGGCTGGGCGGCCAAGGAACTGTGCGAAAAAGGCCTGAAAACGCTGGTATTGGAACGGGGCCGCCCGGTGAAACACGTGACGGACTACCCCACCGCCATGGCCAATCCGTGGGACCTGCCCCACCGCAACCGAATGCCCGATGCTTTCGAAACCGCCAACCCCGTTGCGACCAAGTGTTATGCCCTGGACGAAGCGACGCAGCAATTTTTCGTCAAAGATGCCGACCACCCTTATATTCAGGAGAAACCGTTCGACTGGATTCGGGGCTATCAGGTGGGCGGCAAATCGCTGATCTGGGCGCGGCAAACCCAGCGGTGGAGCGACTACGAGTTTCAGGCACCCGCCCGCGACGGTTTTGCGGTCGACTGGCCCATCCGTTACGCCGACCTGGCCCCCTGGTACAGCCATGTTGAACGGTTTGTTGGTATCAGCGGCAACAAAGACGGTATCGACAGCCTGCCCGACGGCGAATTTCTGCCGCCGTTTGAACTCAACTGCGTTGAAAAACACATTCAGAAAGCCGTAAGAGACAACTATGCCGATCGGCACGTCATCATCGGTCGCTGCGCCCACCTGACCAAACCCCAGGCCGTTCATTTGCAGCAGGGCCGGGGCCAATGCCAGTCGCGGAGCCTGTGTTATCGGGGGTGCCCGTTTGGCGGTTATTTCAGTTCCAATTCGGCGACCCTTCCTTGGGCGGCCAAAACCGGTAATCTGACCCTGCGACCCGATTCTGTTGTTCATTCAATTATGTATGACGACAAAAAAGGGTCTGGCAGGGCGACCGGCGTGCGGGTGATTGATGCCAACACGAAGCAGATGACGGAGTATTTCGCCAAGATCATTTTCGTCAACGCGGCTGCTCTCAATTCCAACCTGATTTTGCTGAATTCAACGTCCAGCCGTTTTCCAAACGGTTTGGGCAACGACAACGGTTTGCTGGGTCGTTACGTGGCTTTTCACAATTACCGGGGCAGCCTGACGGCAGCGTTCGACGGGTATGAAAATCAGTATTTCTACGGCCGTCGGCCCACCACGGCTTTTATGCCCTCATTCCGGAACGTGAAAAAGCAGGAAACAGATTTTCAGCGGGGGTATATGGTGGCGTTCAGCGCCGGTCGGGCGGGCTGGGGACGCGGCATGGGCCAGGAAGGCTTCGGCGCCGAATTCAAAGAAAGCCTGCTGACACCCGGCAACTGGAGCGTGTACATGATGATGCAGGGCGAAACCGTACCGAAGTACGAAAACCACGTTCGATTGAGCCCAGATCAGAAAGATCCGTTTGGCATTCCGCAACTAATTACTTCGATTGGGTACGATGCGAACGACGAGAAGGTGATCAAAGACTTTTTAGTGCAGGGGGCTGAAATGCTGGAAAAGGCGGGTTGTAAAAAGATCGCGTCGTACGACGACAACCGGAATCCCGGTCTGGATATTCACGAAATGGGGGGCGTTCGGATGGGCCACGACCCCAAAACTTCGTTGCTCAACCAGTGGAACCAGCTTCACACTTGTAAAAACGTGTTTGTTACCGACGGGGCCTGCATGACGTCCGTCGGCAACCAAAACCCGTCCATCACCTTCATGGCCTTGACCGCCCGGGCCGCGAATTATGCGGCAGCGGAATTAAAGAAAGGAAACCTGTAGAGTGAGTTATGAGTGAAGAATGATGAGTGGGTTACTGCATCTAATTCTTCACTCATCATTCTTCTTAATACCGTATCCCCCAATACGGGTTTTCCTGCGCTTTGATGCTGGACTGGATATGGTCTTTGATGATCTTGTCGTAATCGGCCGTTTTAATTTTCTTTCCTTTTATTTTCTTACTGGCGGTAAGCTCTTTCGACACATCCCGAAGGTCGATCTTAGTAGCCGTCACCACGGCATCCCCATCATTTATATCCAACTCCAGAATTAAGCCCGGTAAGCCAGAATATTGTTCCGGCCCTGCCGAAACCGGAATGTCCTGAGCAAACCAGGCGACAATTTTTTGTCCTCTGATGGGATCTTCAGTTTCGGCCTTCATGCAAATGTGTCCGGCAATATCCTTCAACTGGTTCAGAATTTTCCATTGGGGCGTTTTCAGCGAATCTTCAACGAGGTAGGTTTTTCCCAACATTTCGATCACATCCGATTTGGTTTCCTGTTTGAAATCCCGCCGGATAATATAATCGCTGTTCCGGGAGGAATACCGGCCGTCTTCGCTTCGCCAGTATTCGTCTTCGTTCGTATAAAGGCTCTGATCTTCGTTAAAATAGAGAACCAGCTTATGCTTGCTCTCACTAAAATTTTTGTAAGACGCCTTCATTCGTTCTTTCTGGTCCAGACTTAGAAACGGCAGTCGGGCCAGGATTTTAGCAAAATCCTGCGTTCGTTCATAGGTAACCACGCCTTCCAGCTTCTGGGCTATCGTCGGGAACGCCGACAGGAGAAAAATCAGCAACAAAATCCTCTTCATATTATTTATTATTTTGCGTATTACCAGCCATTATTCTGACGCATCTGCGATTTTAAGCCCCGAACGTTATAGGAAACGGAGAGCATAAAATATTGAGCCAGTGTCTGAACCACTTCCCGTTGGACGAAATTCTGATAGGCCTGCTGCGTAATGCCCCGGTTTTTGTTGAAAACATCATACGCCGTCAGTCGTACCTCCGCCTTATTATCCTTCAGGAACTGCTTATATACCGCCAGATTCAGGATGGGTAGCTTCTGTGTAAAGGGAAACCGTTCATTTTTCAGCTTATAAACCTGGTAATTCATTTGTCCATTGAAGAAAATACCGCCGGGGAACTGAATATTCATCGAACCACCATAATTGTGATTATAAATCTTCTGGTTCTGGCTTGAATTGATTGAGTAGCGTGTATCCGTAAAGCCCCAGTTGAAATACGGATAGAGCGTAAACTTATCAAAAAGTGTCAAGTCAAGATTGGCCCGGAAGTTATAATTATCACTTCGGGTATCGTTCAAGACGGTATTGATATAAATGGGGTTCTTGTTAAAGTTCAAGCTACTGCTCAGGTTTAAAGTTGCCTTAGTTTTTTTCAGCGGAAAGCCAAAATTAAGATAAGATCCTACACGGGTACCACCACTAATATTCTCAGGCCGACTGGTTGTTATCAGATTTTCATCTATAGTTTGGTTGTAAACGATCTGGTTGATATTGTACCCGTAGTTAAGATTCACATAGTAGTTGATAAAATTGCCGGGATTGAAGCTACTGAAGGAGCCGTTAAAATTGTGAGTCAGCGAAGGCAATAAACCCGGATTTCCTTCCTGAATGAACCGGGGGTTACTGTTGTCAACCACGCCGGGCTGTAACTGGCTGGTTTGGGGCTGCTGAATGTTTACATTGTAATACAACCCCATGCTCTTGTTTTTGAGCCGGTAATTGCCCGAGAAATTGGGCGCTATGGTAAAATACTGGCGGTTCACATTCGTGAAAGACGTTGCAGTCTGGTCCGGGGCAAACCGGCCCGCCAGCTTGTACCATACACCGGCCAGACCACCTGATATATTAAACCCCTTATCCGAATAGCGAATCACCGTTCCCGCCCGGTTATACGTATAATCATTGGTGTAATACCGGCTCAGGGCATTATTTCGTCTGGAGCCTTCATCGAACACATCCCGATCCACCTTGTCATTGCGCAGGCTAAAATTGTAAAACGTTTCCCAGAACATGGTTTTCGTTAACGGCTCAATGTAGTGCAGGCTGGATTTGAGTTCGGTTCTCAGGCTCGAATTAGTAACATCCTGATTAATCCGTACAATGGTCGGGCCGGCGCCGGTGCTATCCGTAAAGAAGGTGTTTGTTGAGCGTTGTGTGGCCAAACCATCGCTATCATTCAGGTTAAAGGCCACACTAGCCGCGAAGTTGCGCCCTTTCTTCAAAAACTTGTGCCGAAAAATAGCCGTTGTGGCCAATTGAACACCATTAAAATTATTACGGTTATCTAAATTGGTTTGGCTTGTATCCGTTGCCCGGTAAAAGTTCTGGTTACTGAATTGGGCGTTATTGCCGCTGTTCGCGCGCAGGTTGCCAATCAGAACCAAGGTATTGAGCGAATCAAGTTGCTGTTCATACCGTGCACTGCCCCGGTGATTACGGCTGAAGCTCCCCTGGCTATTGCCGCCAGTGGTCACAAAAGTGCCTTCGGGTAAAAAGGTTTGTTTATCAAACGTCGAGTTAAGGGTTTGGCCGGTCTGGTTGTAGAAGTAATTGGAACTGAGCTTGGTCTTCTTCGTGTCGTAATTGTAATTGGCCCCACCGGCATAATTACGGGAGAATCCCCGGTTGCTGCTGTAGCCCCCCGTCACTGGAACGCCCATGCCATCGTCTCCGCCAAAAAAGTACATCCCTCCGCTGTAGAATCCAAAATCACCCTGGTCCTCCCAGTTAAACGACTGACTGCCGCGAAAATCCTGATAATCGTCCCAGGATAAGCCCGTCTGGTTAATGTTGTTACCAAAACCCAGCACCGACATCTGCTCCTTGGTATTGAATCGGTTGTAATTTCCCCGTAATTGAAAACGATCTTTGGTGCCTGCTCCGGCCGTTACTTTTCCAAAACCGCCCCTTTTGTGGCTTTCCTTTAAGGCCAGGTTAACGGCTTTTTCCCGTTTTCCATCATCGATGCCAGTGGTTTTGGCGGCCTCCGTTTTATCGTTGAAAATCTGAATTTTGTCAATAGCTTCGGCCGGCAGGTTTTTGGTCGCCAGTTTTGGATCGGTACCGAAAAAAGTCTTGCCGTCCACCGTCACTTTTTTAACGTCCTCACCCTGGGCCTTAATATTACCGTCCTGATCCACCTGTACACCCGGCAGGCGTTTCAGCAGCTCCTCCACCGTTGATCCGGCCGGTACTTTAAATGAACTGGCGTTGTACTCAATCGTATCCCCCCGAATGGAGAGCGGAGCCCGGGCGGTTTTCACCACCACCTCCAGCAGTTCTTTTTGAATAGGGCGGATTTCCAGTGCGCCCAGATCAGTTAGGTCCCCGCTGCCCGGACTGACTTCTTTCTGGAGGGGCAGAAAGCCGACGTACGATACCTTCAGGATATACGGAGCCCGTTTTACGTTCCGGAACTCAAAGGCTCCTTTGTCGTTCGTTCGTCCAAAATTGACCAGTGCCGAGTCTTTTGGAGTCAGCAGCATGACCGTGGCACCGGGAAGAACAGCTTTATTGGTATCTGTAATGGCCCCCCGAATGGTAAAGCGGGGTGACTGGGCAAAAGCCGTACAATAGCCAGCCAGCAACAGAAGCAGCAAGAGAAGTTTTTTCATGGGATAGGAATTGGTTGTGAATCAGAGCCGGTAAATTCTAAAGAATTATCATTCGTTGCTGAAAGTTAACATTTTTTAGTAGTTACAACTATAATACTAGTTAAAAAATTATTTTTGTAGGTAGTTGAGCGGAAGTGAGAAATGCTGGTATGATCATAAAATTTTTGGAAAGACACTATCAACCAAGAAATGTTGCACCGACTTTCCTTTAAGAATGATATTAAAGAGAAAAAGCCGGGAGTGTGGCCAAAATATTTTGCTTTTTTGGAGAGCGCCGTGCAACGTCAGCAACCCGCACTGCATCTTTTGGACGATTAGCAATCCCATAAACCCTCTGGTAGTACAAAAGCCGGAGCTAAACGATCAGCATAGCGGGGCACCATTACTTTCCAAAAACACCGTATCATGAATTTGATGAACTCTTGGGCTACCCGGACCCCTATGGCCACTCCCCTGACCCATTACACCGTTGAAATGGAACACAGCGGTTTATCCGGCTGGATCAACTACCGCGAATCCATGCTGACGTTACGCTTCTCCTATGAGCGGATGCTGACCTCCCTCTACGTCTTTGTACCGGGCGACGAACAATGGTCCGCCTACTGCCGTAGTTCCGGTGCCCGAACCGCGACCCCCCGCCGAACCGAAATCATCCAGCGGATTGCCGCAGAACTTCGCACGCAACAAGCGTCGTCGATGGTTCAGATTAATGAATACGGAATTGAAGTGGTATTTTAACCCCAAAAGCCCATAACCAGCGCTAACCGATCATTTATTCTAATCGATTAAACGAAGCCTATTACTTACCTCAACTTGAAAAGTTAGCAAGATTCTTATTTAAGGCCCTCTTCTTAAAACTACCTATAATACTACGATTTACCTAGCTTCATTATCAAAAATGATCCTCACACCATTTGATTAGTCTTTTACGTTCGTAATCTGGAAGTTCCATTCCCGGCACATGCTAATTATCAGACATATACTAGATCATAACGCAATTAGTTTAAAGTAATCCGGGACAAAATACATCCTTCTTTCATAAGTATTTATTACCATTTCTTACAGACTTTTATTAGCTTTAAAAGCAATTCCAGTTTGTCTAAGTTATGGTTACTTCTGCTTTTCAATGCAAATTCGTGTTAATCTTCCTGTTTATTACCTATGGGTTGATAAGTACGGGCATGGCTCAGCAACCAGCTCCCCTTAAACTTCAAACCGATAAGCTGCTTTATGCAGACTCGGTCTACCAGGAGGCTATCACAGAAAAGGATTCCCTGAAACTGGCGGAAGCTTATTTTCTGTACGGTAAGACTTACAACTCAGCCGGCGATTATTTGATGTCCCAGCAGTGGTTCCTGCACTCCCTGGCCATTCTTGAACCTCGGGGCGATTCGTATGCTCTCAGTCGCCTTTACAGTGTGCTATCGTACCTGCAGGAGAATTACCAGGAAACTCTCCACTATGCTTTCCTGTCGCTGGCCGTCAGCCGCCGTATAAAATCAGATAAGGCACTGATGCGCGCCTATCTCACGTTGGCCCATATTTATCAGACAGATTGGTCTGGAAAGAACCAGCATGTGTACGGCATCCTGTCGTCCAATGTGTACCGAATGGATTGGTCCAAAGCCGGGAAGAAACCGAACTTGCCCAAACCCAGGGCCGACAGCGCCTTATATTACATTAAAAAGGTGTATGAGCTCTCTTACAAGCTGAATGATCACGTTGCCATGATTGAGTCCAATATTCACCTGGGGCGTTTTCTGTGGAATACGTATCAAAATCCGCGGGCTCTTGACTACTTACAAAAAGGGCTGGCTATAGCAACGGCAGATACCGAAGAGCGGATGCAGATAAGGTTAATGCTGTACATGACTTCTGTTCACATTGCCCGCCGTCAGCCCACCCAGGCGGCCCGTTTACTCACTGAGGCCCAGCAACTGCTTGATCGAAGCGACATCAATGATTATTTCATCAATGCGCAGTTTGAAGGGGCCTATACCGATTACTATTCCTTAATTGGAGATTGGAAACGTGCTTTTGAACATGGTCAGAAACTCCATACGATGGAAATTAACAATTACATCGCCGACCACGATGGGGCCGTAACCCGGCTGAGTATGGAGTATAAATCAGAGCAGAAGGAAGCCAAGCTGCGGGCTCAGAAAAATGAACTGGAGTTGCGTTCGGAAACGTTGCGGGCTCAGCAGCGACTGACGTGGGCCATATCGGCGCTGTTGGGCGTAACGGTGGCGATGGCCATTGTTTTTTTCCGGCTTTACCGCAAAAATCGGCGCATGAGCGAACGGAATGTGGAATTGGTTCGGGAACAGAATCACCGCGTAAAGAACAACCTACAGGTGATTTCGAGCCTGCTGAACCTGCAATTTAACCAGCTTACTGACGAAAACGCCAAACGAATGGTCGAAGAAAGCCAGATGCGGGTGCAGGCGATGTCTATTCTTCACCAACGGCTTTATGCTGGCGATGAGCAGGGTGATCAGCAGGTTGTCGTGGATACCTCCGAATTCATCATTGAACTGGTCGAAGAGGTCTTAAAAGCTTACGGTTATTCGGCCATTCATCCCATCTACGATCTGGACCCTCTGGAGCTATCCGCTGATGAAGCCCTGCCGCTGGGCCTTATCATCAACGAACTGACTACCAATGCCTGTAAATACGCCTTTGCCGACCACCCCTACCCGGCTTTCAGCATTTCAAGTCGACGAAACGGAAACAAATTCACGCTGTCAGTAACCGATAATGGCCCCGGCTTACCCAGCCACGTCAGCATGGACGGTTCTTCAAATCAACGACTTACGTTTGGATTGCGGCTGATCCTAATGGAAGTCCAGCAGTTGCAGGGGACGTGTGAGTTTGAATCAAAAGGGGGGACCCACTTTTCAATGGAATTCAAGGTTTGACACCGTTACAACCAATCTCTTTGCTTGATTCCGCTACGGCTTTCTCTACCGCCGTCTCCTCTTTTTCTTGACTGATGAACGACGCACGGCCGTTTTCTTCCGTCCTGATGACGATTTCCGTTTTACCGACCTCCGAACCGGTGCTTTCTTTTTAACCACCTTCGCCTTGGCCGGAGTAGCTACAGCCGGTGTCTCCGTGGCTTCGGCCTGTTTTGACGCCAGCAAGTAAACCAGGGAAGCGGTTCCATCCATGGTTGGCTCGTTGGTGCTGTAATCCCCGTAATCGTCGTGATAGACCACCAAATCGCTCTGAAAGGCCTCATATTCGTCCGGTTCTTTGAGCTCAATACCGATCAGGTTTTTATAAATCCGTCCGTAAACCGGCCCGTCGACCAATCCACCATCAATCGGGTGCTTGCCTAAGTGGGTAAAAGCCGAATGCGGATCGGCGGGCGTGTCGGCTCCGGCGGGCAACCCATACACAAAGCTAGTCCCCCAGGGATTGCAGCCAAACAGCCAGTCGAAACACGCCTGTTCAAGCTGTGCGTAACGGGTATCGCCGGTCAGTTTACGATACCAAAGGCATTGAATGGCGAAGGATGCAGTCAGGTTATTGCTGCACCAGATGAAAGGAACGCCCCGGTAGAAAGCATTGTTCTGCGCCTTTTGCCAGACTTTTTCAATACCGCTCCGGTAGAAGCCAATGATGTGCTGACGCCGGGAATCAACCACCCGTTTGGCAACTTCATAGTGTCCGATGTTAATAAACGGATACCACTGATAATGCCGGGCCGTATCAGTTCCCAGCCAGGGCGTAACGGGTTCGATCAGGCCGTAGGCGTAAGCACTGTTGAGGTAATCGGCGGCCTTGTAACCCTGTATCCGGGCAGCATTGTAAAGCTCAACAGCCGCCAGTTCCATATCATCAACGTAATTGTCTTCTTCGTAAAAGTAAGGCGACCGGCCCGGGGCCGTCTGGCATACGCCCGGCTTTTGCAACCCCAGCTTATAGGCTGTCTGCGCCCGCTGCCATAACTTTTCGGCGTAATCCTGATCCCGGCGACGCAGTACCTGGAAGCCCAGTGCAAAAGCGCTACTAAATTTACCAGCGGTGGAAGCGATGCCGGTCGACCGGTTCTTGTGTTTGAACAAGCCCTGCGGTTTGCCGGTCGCAAAATAGACCGGCCGTTCGTATCCTTTTCCGTAAGCGCTGTCCTGCTTCGGAATCCGCAGGCCCGAATGGTCCCGGTCGTCAGCCAGTTGGTTGAACATCCAGTCGTCTTTGGGGTGCATTTTCAAAAGCCAGTCGAGGCCCCAGCGGGCTTCATCCAGCACGTCGGCCTGGTTGTTGCCGCCTTCGAGTCCGTTGGCCTGATGACGATCGCTGAATACGCGCGGAAAATCCCGGTAAGCAGCCAGCAAATGGTAAGTTGCGTTGGCGGAGGTTGTTACGTACTGAAGGTAATCCGATGCATCGTGCCACCCACCCGAAACGTCGATGTACGTGCTGTCGGGCATGGGGCCGTACATGGTGTACCCGTCGTGCGTATGGCAGGAATCTTTCAGAAAGGGGTTATAGCCGCTGCGTTGCTGGCGCATGTACCGCAGGCAGAAATCAGCCGTTCCGTTGTAGACTTCGTCCGCGATCGAAAACTCCGGCGACTGGACGGTTCCAACCTTCAGATAATACCGTCCTGGCTTGCGGACAGCGGAGAAATCAAGTCGATAAGTTTGCGTGAAAGGACCGTAGGCACCGAAGTCTCTTCCGACCGTGTTTTCGTAAACTACTTTCCCGGTTTGCACCTCAACTACCTGAAAAGGCTGCGCTACCGGTTCTGTTGTTTTGCCGGCCCAAACGGCCACTTTTGCTCCCGCCGGTCGGTACCCCAGAAAATTGATTCGTATCCAGGCCTGCTCATCAACGGTCGCTCTAAAAGCAGTAATCCAAATAATTATTCCAATCAGCAAAAATAATTTCCTCATCGATAGGCAAGTTACAATTTTTACCGTTCGTGAAGGAAAGTCTTCCTAAATGAAATAAACCCATCCCTTAACATTTTTGAATAAAGTTAGGGGATGGGTCCAGTATGGATATAGTTTCAGAACCTTGAATCGATCAATCAATAACGCCGTTCGAGCATTTCAAGAATACGCAGCCAAGGCATACCACTGCGGATAAACTCATCCAGCGGAATTTCAGAAAGAAGGTTAAAACGCTTTTCCAGGCTCTCTTCGATGGGTTGATTCTTCTTGGAAGAATGTTGACGATAGAGTTCATCGCCCATCATGCTGGATAATAAATAATAACGATTGTACTGCATGAGATTACTTAAACTTTTCGGTGACACAAAAGTAGGCTACAAAAGTTCTTTTTGCAACCCGTTTAAATATATTATTGCAACCAACCTACTCCTAATCAGGGAGAAACAAACTGATTAGCTACCCCAGCGAAAACCTATTTAGTTAAACTACTTGGGGATATATACTTAATAGACGTGGAGTGATTCAAAAAGTCACATTTCAGTTTCTTCTTTTAGTTAACGGTTATGCTGCTGCCACCAGAGTAGCTTCGAAGACTGGCATCGTACATGGCGTCGGCAGATACCGGCCCTAATGTAAACCGTCCTTTGGAAACAACGCGGACCAGATAGTAGAATATTTGCTCCTTACCGCCCGCCGAAGCAAAAAAATGAATCCGGTCATCGCGCACATCGAAATGTTCGGGGGTGGAGGCTCCTTTCAGCCAGGGCATTTCCCGGGGTTCGGTCAGACGCGGGTTTTCGATCTCGAATCCGGCGGGCAACATATCAGTGACAACCACGTTGTTAACCGGAATACCGTTGTCGCTCGTTAAAGAGATCCGTACCACGACCAAATCATTCTGCCGGAACGAAGTCATCGGTGCTCCGTCGCGGTTCAGAAATTCCCGGCGCACCCGCAGCCCCGCGTCCACCTCCTCGTAAGTTCCCGTGGCGCTCAGCCCCTCGGTTTGGGCAAACCAGTATAGATTTCCGCTGCCCTGCGCCGTGAGTTTCAGCTTTTGGTTGGCAATACCGGCCGTCAAGGTGAGCGTTTTACCGGTAAACTGACCCACCGGTTTGCCGTTGGCGGTGAGCGTTGCAGTGGCCGTTGATTGAGCGGCTTTTTTAGCCAGTTTCCCGAGGGCGAGCACCGCAAAAACAGACTCCTGCGTGTTCAGGTACGGACTGGAATTCAGGGCCAGCGACAATTGCCGGGCCAGCGCCGGAATCTGCAGATTATCCGAGTCGGTTTCCAGCAATGTGTTCAAGACCAGCCCCAGGTTTCGGATCGGGGAAGCGTAACTGCCACCCGATTGCCGTCGGTTAGTGGTGTTAATAAACTTTTTCGGTAACAAGACCTCGTAGCTGCGCGTATCACCGGTCAGGTAGAACGCAGCCGCCAGCAGATACCGGCTGTCGGCCGTCAGTTTGGTTTCGCCGGACCGCAACGCCATGGTTTTGTAATAATTCATGGCCGACCGGTTGGGCTGACCGCTCAGCGCCAGCGTGTATAATCCGTACAGGTTCTGCCGACTGATTATTTTACGAACAGCGTTACCCGTCTCCTCAAAAATCACTTCATCCTCCAGCGCGGGGCTACCGGTGCGAACCGTAAGGCGGTCGAGGGCCTTGCTGTAAACCGAGGGATTGATTTCAAAACCGGCCCGCCGGGCTTCGGTTAGAAAATGAACCGCGTAGGCCGAGGCCCAACCGTCTTCCGTGGGCAAACCAGGCCACATGCTGAAACCACCGTCGGCCAGTTGCAGGGATTCTACGCGCCGAACTGCTTCCTGAACCGTGTAAGTCGGATTCTGATCACTTTCGCCGGAACGCACAAAATACGTTCCCGGTTTGCCCATCGTTTTGAGCACATCGGCGAAATACAATTGCGGAAAAGCCTTGGAAATGGTTTGTTCCATGCAGCCGTACGGGTAGCCAAGCAGGTACGACAGTTCCCGGCTTACCTGCACCATTGGCGACCGGCCAACGGTTAGCTGGCTCCGTACCGTACCGGGAATAAATGCGTTGGTAAAATCAATGGTCTGGGACTGATTTGCCCCCACGACGCCCGACTGGGCCGTTTTCAGCAACGATGTAACCGGTCGGACGGTCAGGTCGATGCTTTCGGAGAACGTTTCGTTTATCCCCTTTACCAACACCGTCATGTTTCCCGTTCCAAGGGCGGTTTTCGCCTTGACCGCAAACGTGGTGCGGGTTTCCTGACCCGGCGGAATGGTGAGATGCTGCGTTGTTGACCCACTCGCCAGCAGAGCGCCGGTTAGTCTGAGCGAAGCCGTCACCGAAGCCGGTTTCCGGGTTGTATTGCTGATGGTAACGGGCAGGCTTAGTTCGTCATCCGGGCTCAGGAAGCGGGGTGCGCCGGTGCTGATCACGAGCGGGTCGGCCACTTTCATGTTCTGCGTTGCCGAACCAAATGCTTTGTCTTTGTAGGCGACGGCCATGATCCGTAAATCCCCCGAGAATTGCGGGATTGCTACCTCAAAACTGGCTTCTCCGCTGCCGTTCGCTTTCAGGACTCCGCTCCACAACGCCACCAGTTTTACCCGCCCGTTGCTCAGCGGGTTGATGCGTTTCCCTAATTCATACCCGTCGCCCCCCGACGACGAGCTTCCGGCAATGGTTAATTCCGGGTACAAAAACGAATACAAATCATGGCTACCGACTTCCAAAGCGCGTTTCTGGTAAAAATAACCGTGAATATCCGGCGTCGGATAGTTTTTCAGCTGTAAGATTCCCTCATCGACAACGGCCACGGTCAGCTCGGCATTGGGCCGGGTTTTAATCGAAATGCGCTGGTTAGTTTTGGACCGCGACTGAGCCGCTGCGGAGATCGTTACGGGGAGTTTCGTGTCGGGGTCCTGCACCCGAACCGGCGCAAAACCGTGGGCGACCGTCAGCGGCAAATTGGAGCCGTCGACGGGGCGAATGAGCGTTGCTGTCACGTATACCGTGGGCAGGTGCGTTTCGTTCAAACTAACGGTTAATTCGGCCGACTTCTGGTCTGTTTCCAGCACGTGGGTTTCCAGTACCCGGTTGCGTTCCACTGCCACCAGCAACTTGCCCGCAAATGGCGTTTTAAACAGCACCTTTGCCTTGTCGCCCACCTCGTACTGCTCTTTGTCAAACTCCATCAGCACCTGACCCTCCGTGCTGACCTCAAACGAGGAGCTTTGGGTGGTTCCCAAACCGTAGGCGTAATACGATACGGCGGTGTAGGCCGCAATCCGATCACCGTTTTGGTCCGGTCGCCGGATGCGCACTTCGTACTCCCCGGATACCGTCGGCACGTAGCTGAACCGGGCCCGTCCGTCGGCCAAGGTAAGCTTGTTGGAATAGACAACCTTTTCGCGTTTTTTCGACACATACCGCAATTGTTCGTATTGTTTTTCGATCACGGTCTGGTACTCAAACCGGACGACCTCGGCCAGCGCCGTGGCGCCTTTCTGCAACGCACCGTTCCGGTCGACGGCCACCACATCGACGGGCAGGGGGGTATTGGTGCCTACGTACGAATCCGCCAGCCGGATTCCGTAAAAAGTTGGCTGCGTAAACACTTCAAACCGCTTCAGACGGTTGACAGGTCGGCTGTTTTCGTCAAAAACCGTCACGAACAGATTACCGTCCAGCACTCCGATATTCTGGTAACTCACCGGAACCGGGAACCGCTCGATGGCTTGCCCACGGGCATCCGTGACCCCCTGGCGCAGATTTTTTTCAAACCTTGCCTGACTTTGGATGGCAAACGTATAATCCGGAAATGGCCGGGCCGTAAACGCCCGTTGCTTCAGTTGCAGGTCCATTTCGTAAGTCCGTCCGGCGGCCGGAGGGCCAAACAGGTTTGTCGCCGTAGCGGTCATGGTGATGGTTTCGCCGGGGCGGTAGGCATCGCGTTCCGTGCGGGTTTCCACCCGGATACGGTCCGGAATAAACTCTTCAATACTGATGTTTCGCGACGCCAGCAGCACCTCGTTGGCGTTGTAGACCTCGGTTACGTACGTACCCGTAACCGCGGCCGGGTCGATGGGCACATCGGTAGCAACCGCCCCCTGTTCGTTGGTGGTTTGGCGAAAAACCCGGTATTCCTTTCCGGTGGGTGACAGAATTTTGATTTTCAACGGTATTTCACCAACGCTTTCCCAAACCGGATTGCGAATGACGGTGTTGAAGTGAATCGTTTCGCCGGGGCGGTAAATGTTGCGGTCGCCGTAAACGAAAGCGTCAAAGCCCGTTGGATTGTCGCGCTTGCCTTCTACCTCGAACCGCGACGTTTCGACTTTTGCGTCCTGCAACAGCAGATAGTTGAAGTCATCGTCCGCTTTTGCCGATACCAGCGCCAGTCTGGAGCCGGGGCTTTTCTCCGCAATGTTCTCAAAATGGGCCACGCCCTTCCCGTTGGTTTGTACCGTAGCGATCTCCTGATTGTTGCCACTGACCAGCGTAATGGCTACGTTGGCCAGCGGTTCGGTGGTTTTAATGGAATTGGCAAAAACCCAAACCTCATTGCTTCCCTGTTTGGCAATCAGGCCAATATCCGAAACAGAAACGAGCTTGGTTGCATTGATGTAGGCATTTTCCTTGGAGCTGACCGTCACCAGGTAAATACCGCGCGGTGGATTTTTGCCGGGTGCGGGGAGGTCGGGGAGGGCCAGGTTGAGCGCCGAAACGCCCTTTACTTTAGGCAAATTAACGGTTTCGACGGTTTTGTTGACGATGATGTCGCTGTATTGCTGCGGTTCGTCTTCGTAGTAAACGTGCGTTCCCAGCGGTTGCCACTGCCCGTCAATTTCGCCGTGTTCTTCATACCGACCGGAGCGGAGGTAGTGCAAAATGTTGTTTTCGTAAATCTTGGCAATTTTTACGTCCACCTTCGGCACGTTCACAATGTTGACGCCCACGTTTTTTGCGCCTTTTGAGGAAAGATAAACTGCCCGCTTGTTGGCAAATGAAATACCGGCGGGCATTTTACCAAAGAACAAATCTTTCGTTACGGCTTCCTCCAGGCGGGTACCCAGTGTGCCATTCATTTGGTCGGTCAGCGTCAAAACGTACGTTTCGGTTTCGCTGAAATTGCCCCGGATGATGAAGCCGTTTTCAGTCGGCTCAGTGCGCGTCTCGACCGCCGGCGACAGGGTGTAATACGCGCTTAGGTTGTTGGTTTGGAGTTCCTGCGTGGTAACGACACGGATAACGCCTTCGTTGTTTTCGAAGCCGGTTTTAAGGTCTACTACGTCCAGCCGATACGGTGAGGGTAGGGTGGAGGTTTGTTCAAAGTCTTCCCGGGTGCTGAACGTGGTATTCTGCACTTTCAACCCTTTTCCGATCCGCATTTTTAACGGCGTTTCGTTGCGGGACGATGGGGCATCGGCCAATATCACCGGAATGGTTTCGTTCGGAGCGGATTGCAGGACCTGCGTGGTCAACGGTTTTCGCTCTCCGGCTTCTATTTTCAGCAAACCGGCCAGTTCGGCCCCGCTAACGGGATAGTTGAAATTCAGTCTTGCTTTAGCAACCGGGCGGCCCGTTTCCCCGCGTGTCCACCAGAGTTCCGTATTAATCAGTTGCAGATAAGGCGTGTGAAACGTGATGGTTTCGTTATCAAGCGCAAGTTGTTTCTCATCCTGCTGGCGTACCAGGGCGTTGTTCAGGTGGGCTTTGTAATCCGTGGCCGGTTTGAAAGCCACGGCGGGCGAAAACACCAGCTCGTTGGCGGCTGTCCATTTAAAACTTCCCGCCACAGCCGGTTCAAAGGTTACGTATTGCGTCGAATCCCATTCGTTGAGCCGTCCTTCGGGCACCAGGTTTTTACTGAATGTGAATACCAGGTTCTGGCTTTGGGCCACTTCGTCTTCAAAGTTCTGGTTGATTAGCCGGACGGTATTGGTCAGGTGAGAGCAGGTGGTTAACAGAACTGAGGCAGCAAGAGCCAGCAGCGGACGCAGGAACGCCTTCATGGTTTGGTAGGTTGCAGTGTAGAACGTCGAAAGGTCTTAAAAATAGTTGGTATTTTGCAGGGGGACTTAACGAATGTCAACTTCAACCGCTAATCATCCTGCGCCAGAGGTGTAAAACGTTAGATGAAATCAAATCAGGTAGGCCGCAAAACATTACATCTACACAAGCGGTTCTTAGCACTTAACTCTAACTCAACGTATGTTATGCAGGATTCAAGACACGACGAAGAAGGCCACATTCAGAACCTGGCCGGAACCGAAGCCCTCGAGAAGTTGAAAGACCTCGCCGAAGGTATTTGTATGTTTACCACGTTTACCGACAGCCGGCCGGCTCCGAGCCGACCAATGGCCCTACAGGGCGTGGACGAGGACGGTGCGCTGTATTTTTTTAGCGCAGCGTCCTCCAACAAAAACAAAGAACTGGCGGCTGACCCGGCCGTGCAACTTTTCTTCTGCAAGGAAGGCCCGTCGGAATACCTTAGCCTCTACGGCAGTGTGACCGTTTCGCGCGACCGTGAAAAAATTGAAAAGTATTGGAATACGTTCATCAAAACCTGGTTTCAGGGCGGTAAGGACGACCCGGACCTCACGATTATTCGGGTGCAGCCTGAAAGCATCTATTACTGGGATACCAAAAATAACCGGATGGTGTCCTATCTCAAAATCGCGGCTTCGCTCGTGACGGGTAAGACAATGGATGACGGTGTGGAAGGTGAACTGAAGGTATAGCCCTCACTGCGCTCCCCCATAACAATAAAGCCGACCGCGAATCCGCAGTCGGCTTTACAATTTGGTTTTTAGTTTAGATAGAAGTTGTTCTTTTTGCTTACGGTTTATAAGCATTAATTCCGTTCGAAGCTGTATTTGTTTTCCGCAATCATCGCGTCGGCAATCCGTCGGCGAATTTCCTTCAGGTTGATCGGCTCAATTTTCGTAAACCGTTTCAGGCCCATCAGCATCACGCGCAATTCATCGCCCTCGGCGAAGGACGTAATGGCCGCCCGGCCCGCGTTATTGACTTTTTCCACGGCCCCGTGCATGTACGTCAGCGCAAGGTCTTTCTGCAACGCGACGGCGGATTCGCCCCGGGCACTAATCAATTTTTCCACCCGCAGTAAAACGGATTCGGCTACGTAGGTTTCGATGACCATGTCGGCCAGATTCATCAGAACTTCCTGCTCCTCCGACAGCTTCATCATGAATTTCTGAACGGCGGCACCGGCCACCATCAGCACGGCTTTTTTGAGATTCCGAAGCACTTTTTTCTCGGCCGCGAACAGGACTTCCTCTTCCTCGGCGTTGAAATCCGGAATCGACATAATTTCTTTCGCCACCGCCATAGCCGGTCCCATCAGATCAAGTTCGCCCTTCATGGTCCGCTTCAGGATCATATCAACCGTCAGCATCCGGTTGATTTCGTTGGTCCCTTCAAAAATCCGGTTGATTCGGGCGTCGCGGTAAGCGCGGTCCATTGGGGCATCGGCCGAGTAACCCATCCCGCCGTATACCTGCACCCCTTCATCTACCACGTAGTCGAGCACTTCCGACCCGTGTACTTTCATCATGGCACATTCGATGGCAAACTGCTCCAGCGCCTTCAGTTTGGCGTCGGCGTCGCTCATTCCGCTGGCTTTCAGGCTTTCGATGAGGTCGTCAATGTTCTGTCCGGCGCGGTAACAGGCCGTTTCGCAGGCATACACTTTCACAGCCATCTCAGCCAGTTTGTGTTTGATGGCACCGAAGCTGGAGATGAGCGTTCCAAACTGCCTGCGCTCGTTGGCGTACTGAACCGCGTTGGTAATGACTTTTTTAGCCCCGCCAACAGCCGCTACGCCCAGTTTAACCCGGCCAACGTTCAGGATATTAACGGCGATTTTAAAGCCGTTGCCCCGCGTCGAAAGCAGGTTTTCAACGGGTACTTTGCAATCGTTGAAGAAAAGCTGGCGGGTATCGGAACCTTTGATGCCCATTTTGTGCTCAGGTTCGTTCATGGTAATGCCCCCGAAATCCTTCTCAACCAGAAAGGCGCTGAGGTTCTTGTCGACCTGCCCGGAGCCGTCGTCAATTTTGGCAAAAACAATGAACAGATCGGCAAAGCCGCCGTTGGTAATCCACATTTTCTGCCCGTTGAGCATGTAATGTTTACCGTCTTCCGACAAGCGGGCCCGGGTCTTGGCCGAGTTGGCGTCCGAGCCCGAATCCGGCTCCGTCAAACAGTAGGCCGCTTTCCACTCACCGGAAGCCAGTTTGGGCAAATATTTCGCCTTTTGCTCTTCATTCCCGTAGTAAACGATTGGCAAGGTACCGATGCCCGTGTGGGCCGACAGTGCCACGGAAAACGAATGCCCGGCCCCCGTTACTTCGGTTACGAGCATCGACGTATTGAAGTTCATGCCAAAACCACCGAACTCTTCGGGCACCGAGGTTCCCAGCAAACCAAGTTCACCGGCTTTATCCATCAGGGAAGCGATCAATTCCGGCGATTTCGCGTGGTCGATTTCGTCCAGGCGGGGCCAGATTTCACGTTCCAGAAATTCGCGGCATGTAGCGGCAATCATTTGTTGCTCTTCCGAGAACTCTTCAGGGATAAACACCTGCGATGCGGCCGTTTCCTTGATTAGAAACTCACCACCTTTGATCGTTGCTTTATGTTCCGTAGCAATCATGATGTGTAGGTCGAATTGGGTTTTTCCAGGCTGAAATTGATTCTTTCTCTGTTCAACAAATGTAAAAAATGTGTATATAGTATGCAAGCATACGAAATCAAAAAATTACGTTAACAGGCTGTTCAACGCTTTACATTTTCGTGTTTTAAGGCTCTTTCTGTCTTTGGTTTGTTCCAGCCGTTTCTCCCGTATTTCTCACTGATTCTAGGTAGTACTCAAAATATTTATATATTTGCTTGTACACGTATATTTTAACTGTATATTCGTTTGCATTTGTATACGAACAATTTGGAACATGACCCGGAAAAACACGTTTAAACAAGCGCTGTTTACGCATTTCCTGAATTCTATACCCATAAAATGGGCGTTTTTAGCAAGTTTAATCTTTCTTTTTCATGCCCAGTTCATCCGGGCGCAGGGCGTCCCCCGAATCGGAAATCACCTGGAATTTGCCGGTATAACCATCCATCTAACCGAAACGACCCAGCATCTGGTGCAGCAGGAAGCCGAGCTGCTTTACGTTAACCGCGCGCTGGTTACTTCGCGACTGGAGCGAATGAATCTTTACCTGCCCATTATCAAGCCTTTGCTTGCCCAGCATGGCCTATCCGACGATTTCCTGTTCCTGGCTCTTGATGAGTCAGGCTCGGCAGCAACGCAGGCCCCTCTGCCTTTCTGGGCCTTTAATCAGCTAACTCATCAAAGCCTCCGGGTGGATGCGCACGTTGACGAGCGGCTGCATCCGGTGCGGGCCACGCTGGCGGCCATTACGCGCTTAAAACGGCTTTACGGCCAACAAGCAAACTGGATAGCAGCACTTCATCGGTACGGTCAGATGCCGGGCTCTGACACCACCGGGCTTACCAAAAAGGAACTGATGGATGGCAAAACGTACGCCCTGACCGACTCCCGCGATGCACTTTTGATTCGGCTGCTGGCGTCGAAAATTGTTCTGGAGCGAGCCTTGTCGGTCTACCACCCCCAGAAGCAGATTGCCTTGTTTCCGTATGAGGAAACAAGAGGAAAACGCCTGTCGCAGATTGCCAGCTACTGCCAGGTCAGCGAAGCTGCCGTTTCGGCATACAACTCGTGGCTGAAGGCTACCACCGTGCCCGAAAATGAAGACTACACGGTTTACGTCCCGGTTTCGCTCGAGCAATATGCCGAGTTGAAACAAAAAACGGGGCGCCTGGAAGAAAGTCCGGTGGTTTTGGGGGATGCCGGTTTTCCGGTTTTGCGAAAAGATTCAGCCAATTCCCAGGAGCAGGGCAATCCGTTTTACTGGATCAACGGAAAAAAAGGGATTCAGGCCCGGCTGTTTGACAACCGGATCACGCTAGCTTACCGGGGCAAACTCAAAGTCCGGAAGTTCGAACAGTACAACGACTTGCAGGGGGATCGCCCGGTGGTGCCGGGAGAAATTTATTACCTGCGAAAAAAGAGCAAAAGGGCCGCCGTCCCGTTTCATGTGGTTCGGCGCGGGCAATCGCTCTGGGCCATTGCGCAGCAGTACGGTATTCAGCTCCGGAAACTGGTTAACTATAATGACATCAATCCGGAGCAGCAACCCGCCGTAGCCCGGATTTTATGGTTGCAACGGAAACGCCCAGCTACCGTGCCGATTGAATACTACCGATCGCCCAAACAGCCCGGCGAACCTCAGCCGATCAGCAACACCGAGCCGGTTCTGGCCGTTACGCAGCCGGATTGGAATGCAAACAAGTCGATCGGGGCGGAAGCTGGTCGGCTTGTTAACTCCGGGCAGCCCTTGGTTACACCCAGCAAAACAACCCTGACTTCGTTAGATAGCCTGATTGCTGCGCTCAACAAGCCCGACATTCCTCCATTTCGTTCAGGAGCAACCAAGATGATTCAACCCGCTAGGGCAGCAGAACCCGCCGTTTCGGAGAAAAAAACCGCTGAAACACCGGAAGAAGTAAGTGGGCCGCTGATTATACATACGGTCGAGAGAATGGACACGTACGCCACCGTGGCCCGAAAATACGGTGTGACCGTCCAGGAATTATACGTCTGGAACAATTTATCCGCCGGGAAACCCCTGCGCGTGGGCCAGTCGTTGCTGATTGATCGGGCAATGACGCCCGTTAAAACCGGAATCGTGCCACTCGCGGCCAGACCGGGCACCGTAAAACCACCGATTGCGAAACGAGCAGGAGCCCCTTGGTCGAAATCTACGGCGGTAACATCACCGGTTACCAAACCTGTCGCAGCGCCAACATCCGCTCACTCAGTCACCGAAATCATTCATGTTGTGCAAGCGGGTGAGAACATGTACCGGATTGGCTTACGGTATAAAGTAAAGCCAACCCAAATTCAGCAGTGGAATAATTTACCGGATCTGACGGCGGTTGTTGGTGCGCGGCTGGTCATTCGAAAATAGAGAAGGGAACCGGTGGGGTCCCCTTCTGGTTAAAGCCGTTCGAAAATACCGGCGACGCCCTGCCCACCGCCGACGCAGGCCGACACCAGACCGTATTTCTGATTCTGACGTTCCATTTCGTTCAGGAGCTGCACCGACAAGCGGGCCCCCGTCGAACCCAGCGCGTGGCCTAACGCAATAGCACCACCGTTCGGGTTAATTTTGCTGCGATCCAGACCGAGTTCCTGAATAACGGCCAGTGACTGGGCGGCAAAGGCTTCGTTGAGTTCGATCTGGTCAATATCATCCCGCTTCAACCCGGCTTTTTTCAGTGCCAGCGGAATCGCATTAACCGGTCCGATCCCCATGATGCGCGGTTCCACCCCGGCGGCCGCGTACGACATCATCCGGGCCTTGGGTTTCAGCCCCAATTCGTTCACCAATTGTTCGGACATGACAATCACAAACGCGGCTCCGTCGGAGGTTTGCGAGGAATTTCCGGCCGTCACCGAACCGCCAGCGGCAAACACCGGTTTAAGCTTCGTCAAGGCTTCAACGCTCGTGTCCGCGCGCGGGCCTTCGTCCTGATTGACGGTCCATTCGCGGGTTTTCTTCTTGCCCGCATCCGCGTCGAAATAAGTTTCTTTTACCGTGATTGGCACGATTTCGTCCTTAAATTTTCCGCTTGCCTGAGCCGCCAGTGCTTTTTGGTGCGATTGATACGCGAATTCATCCTGCGCTTCCCGGCTGATCTTAAACTGATCGGCTACCTGCTCGGCGGTCAGTCCCATGCCGATGTAATAATCCGGATGTTTCTGCGCAATTTCAAAGTTGAGGGCGGTTTTCCAGCCCATCACCGGCACCAGCGACATCGACTCGGTTCCTCCGGCAATGATGCAGTCGGCCAGCCCGGCGTGGATTTTAGCCGACGCAATGGCGATGGCTTCCAGGCCCGATCCGCAATACCGGTTGATGGTCATGCCCGGCACACTGTTGGGCAGCGATAGCAGGGCCACGTAACGGGCAATCTGCATGCCCTGCTCGGCTTCGGGCACAGCGTTCCCAACGATCAGGTCGTCCACGCGGGCGGGATCGAAATCCGGTACTTGCGCCAGTAAATGCTTGATGACTTCTGCCGCCATGTCGTCCGGGCGGGTGAGTCGTAATCCTCCGCGGGGTGCCTTCCCGACGGCGGTTCTATATCCAGCTACAATGTATGCGTCCATGTTTGACTCTGTCTTTTATGACGAAAAACAAATTTTACTCCTTGTATAATTCAACAAAACGGTACGTTAGAATCTTTCCGTCAGCGGTTAGCAATGGTAAATTTTTCACGCGTGAAGTAGCAACGATTAGCTGATCCGCCGGATCGTTATGAAACTCCCCGGGTAGATTACAGGCATCCAAAATAATTGAACGTTCCAACGGAATGACGGTAATACCCGAATAGTCAATCGCATTGGTCAGCCAACCGGATACAGATTCTGATAAGTCAATTCTATTTTTCTCTACCAACTTGGCTAATTCCCAACAGGAAATAGCATTAATAAAAATATCCGACGGAGGCAAACCATCGAGGAACTGAAGCGTAGTTGGCTTCAACCGTTCCGGTGCCTGAATCCACCAAATCCAAATATGTGTATCTAACAGAATCATTTACAGTCATTGAGCGGCTTCCCAATCCGATGCATCAGTGGCCTGCCCAAACGGATCGTCATACCGCAGCGGCTTACCCCGAAGTGGAAAGCGGACTTCATTGGTGGGTAGGTCTTCCGACTCATCTTCCAAAATAATTACTTCTACTTTTCTACCTTTTTTTAAAGGCAGATTACGTAAAAGCAATTCATGATTCTGGGTTAACTCCGTTCGAATCCGTATGGCATTCATAGTTTCAACTGTGTTTTCGCTTTGAAAATACCGTTTGATAGAATGATAAAGGAATGTCTCGCGTCTAGGATATCAATTTCTCGGTGGCTTACCTCCCTGCAATAATCCCTGCATCCGTTCCAGCGTCTTTTTCTCGCCGGTTAGCGATAAAAAGGCTTCCCGTTCCAAGTCGATCAGGTATTGTTCGCTAACGGTTTGCGGGGTGCTCAAATCGCCCCCACAAATCACATAAGCCAGTTTTTCGGCAATCTTCTGGTCGTGTTCGGAAATATAACGGCCCATGCGCATGGCCGTAATCCCAGCTTTAAACAACGCAATACCGGTTTTTCCCTGCACCTTGATGTCCTTACGCGGTTTCGGCTGCGTATAGCCGTTTTCGGCCAATTCGATGGCAACCTGCTTGGCTTCGGCGATCAGACGGTTACGGTTCAGCACAATCTGAGCCGTGGGCAGCAGGTAATTCATCTCGCGGGCTTCCTGCGCGGAAGTCGACACCTTGGCCGTGGCAATGTTCATGAACGTGCTTTGCAGAATGTTCAGTTCCGGGTCGCCCGTCTGGTAGAGATCGCTGGCGCGGGCGGCCATCTCCTTTGTTCCGCCCCCCGCCGGAATCAGTCCAACACCCACTTCCACCAGCCCCATGTATAGCTCCGAATGCGCCACCACGCGGTCGCAGTGCAGATTAAGCTCGCAGCCTCCACCGAGTGCCAGCGAATGAGGAGCACCCACCACCGGAATGGCCGAATACCGCGCCCGCAGCATGGTTTGCTGGAACTGCGCAATCATCAGGTTAATCTCATCAAATTCCTGCTCGATGGCAAACATAAACAAAGTCGCCAGGTTGGCACCCGCCGAGAACGCTTCCGCCGATTCATTACCGATGACCAGCCCCCGAAACTCTTTCTCGCCCAGACTGATGGCCTTATTGATGCCTTCAATTACCTCGGCGCCCATCGTGTTCATCTTGCTCCGAAATTCCAGGTTCAGAATACCGTCGCCCAGATCGTAGAGGACCGAACCGGCGTTTTTCCAAACGACATTATCCGAGAAATTCTCCAGCAATATGAACTGCTCCGTGCCCGGAACGGCTTGGTAACTCTTCGTGGGAATATCATAGTATTTCCGAACCCCGCCCTCCACTTTATAGAAGCTCTCAAAACCCGCTTCGAGCATGTCGTACACCCACCGCGCCGGTTTTTGTTCCATCGACTCGATCAGCTCAATGCCTTTGCGGACTCCAATGGCGTCCCAAGTTTCAAACAAGCCCAGTTGCCAGCCAAAACCGGCGGTGATGGCAGCATCGATGCGATACAGTTCATCGGCCACTTCGGGAATGCGGTAGCTGGCGTAGCGGAACTGATCGGCGAACGTCCTGCGGTAAAACTCCCCGGCCTGATCCTGACCCGCCAGCAGGATCGAAAACCGTTTTTTCAGGTTATCAATGCTCTTGGTGCCTTCCAACGTCGCGAATTTGACCTTCTGCGACGGCTTGTACTCGAACGTTTTCAGATCAAGGGCCAGAATGACCGACTGGCCTTTTTCGTCCTTGATTTTCTTATAAAATCCCTGACCGGTCTTGTCGCCCAGCCACTTATTTTCCGTCAACTTCTGAATCACCGGCGGCAGCTGAAAACCGTCTTTCGATTCGTCGTCCTTCAGCGCTTTCAGCAGATTGCTGGCCACGTTGACCGTCGTGTCCAGCCCGACTACATCCGATAGCCGGAACGTTCCCGATTTCGGGCGACCTACCACCGGGCCTGTCAGCTTGTCAACCTCTTCCACCGTCAGCCCCATTTCTTCGGCCACCCGGATGGTTTGAATCATGGCGTAGATACCCAGCCGGTTGGCGATGAACGCGGGCGTGTCCTTGCACAAAACCGTTGTTTTCCCCAGGTATAAATCGCCGTACTTCATCAGGAAATCGATGATGGCTGGGTCGGTATCCGGGCCGGGAATGATTTCGAGCAGCCGCAGGTAACGGGGCGGATTGAAGAAGTGTGTGCCGCAGAAATTCCGCCGAAAATCCTCGCTCCGGCCTTCGGTCAGCAGGTGCATCGGAATGCCGGAGGTATTGGATGTAATCAGCGTACCCGGTTTACGGTATTGCTCCACCCGTTCGTACAGCGACCGTTTGATGTCCAGCCGCTCCACCACCACCTCAATGATCCAGTCGTACTTACCAATATCCTGCAGATTATCGTCGAAACTACCGAGCGTAATCCGGCTGGCAAACTTCGGGCTGTACAGAGCCGCCGGGCTGGCTTTCAGCAGATTCTGAAAAGCATCGTTCACGATTCGATTGCGAACGGCCGGTTTATCGAGCGTCAGCCCTTTGGCTTCCTCGGCGGGTGTCAGGGCATTGGGAACGATGTCCAGCAGCAAGACTTCGACGCCGATGTTGGCGAAATGGGCAGCAATCCGCGAGCCCATAATTCCGGAACCTAAAACGGCTACCCGGCGAATGCTACGGTTTCTGGCGGCCGAAGCCCGGCCTTCTAAGTGTGGTTTTGAAAGGGTTGTTTGCATAGCGTTTGGGAAAATCTAAACGGGTACCGGGCCGACTCCATCGGTCGCCCGCGCCTTTGTGGAATCGGCTTAAGCTGCGGGAAGGCCGTTAACTCCGTCTTATTCGGGACTACTCCCGTTGAAACAGTTATTTGAGTAATCTCAGGCTCGATTACTTCATCAATAATTCATCGATTGCGTTGGCCTTTAGCTTGGCGTTTTCGTCGTCAACCAACCGATTGATTTCTTTCATGACATCGAAGAAAACGACTAGTTTTTCGAGCGGAATATTCTCCCGAATGACGTTGTTAAACTGAATAACGCCTTCACGGGCGATTTCACGCTTTTCCTTGCCGGTGTCCGTTAGCAGAATTCGGACAAACCGTTTGTCATTTTCATCGACGACCCGCCGAATCCAGCCGCGCTCCTCCAGGCTCTTTAGCATCCGGACAAGGCTGCGGGGTTCCATGCCCAGCAACGGGCCGATTTTTGTAGCCGGGGTTCCCTGCTCGAGATCGATATTCAGCAGCACAAAACCAATGGCCATCGTCATATCGTAACGGGCTGCGTAAGCGTTGTACATGCGCGAAATGGCGTGCCAACCCGTTTTAATGTGAAAGTCGACGGTTTTCTCCTTCTTCATTGCCGTATAATTCCTTCTGAAAGAGTAAGGAATGTAAAGCTACACTATTTAGAAGGTATTATGCAAGCATACTGTTAAAGAATAAGCGAAAAAATAGCGTCAAAACAAGTGGATTTGGGACAATTCAAAGAAGATTTTCTTATGGCTTACTCTTCGAGCAGGGCGATCGTCCCTTTAGCTCCGACGGCCCAGCACCGGCCGCTTTCGCAGGAAATGGCGTGAAAAGCGGAGTCGTCAATTTTGGTCCAGGTTTTGCCAAAATCATCGGTGTAGCCGGTTCCCGACGGCCCGACGACGACGATCCGTTTGCTCGTCAACCGCCCGACACCTTCCTTCAGGCCGGGCGGGTTGGTCGGCGTTCCGGCCGTCCAGGTCTTGCCCGCATCGGTTGTGACGGCAACGTTTGACCACTCGGCTTTCTCGTTTTTATAATCCCCACCGACGGCCATGCCATTTTCACCCGTAGCATCAAACCAGAGCCCAAAGATTCCGGCCGTCGGCCCGGCCGGGATGGTTGTTTCTGTGACCTGCCAGTTGGCCTCGACCGACGGAGTTGAATAAATTCGCCCCTTGCCCGTACCGCCCGAAGCGATCCAGGCCCGCTGGTAGTTGTAGGTTCTCCACTTGTAGCCGCGTGTGATCAGGCTCGTTCCGCTGGCGGCAAAAGCGGCTTCACCCGGTTGCAGGAGTGGCAGTTTATCCGGCGAAACCCGCTTCCAGGTTTTGCCGCCGTTTGTGGTAGCCAGAATATACCAGGTGCCTCCGACCGGATCGCTGAATACCAGACCTTCCCACCGGTTCCAGAAATCCATCGAATCGAAAAACACCCCGGCCTGTCCGGTCTGGTAAATCAGTTTCCAAGTTTTACCGCCGTTGCTGGTCCGGTACAGCCGGGCCTGGCCTTTTTCGGCGGGTCCGGCCGCCATCAGAATAGCCTCGGTGGCACTGAATGCCTGAACATCGCGGAAGTCGCAGGTTTCCGCTCCGGGTACGGTTCCGGCCTGCCAGGTTTTACCGCCGTCGGTTGTCCGGACAAACGTACCCTTGCTTCCTCCCACCCAGACCACCTTCCGGCTAACCGCGCTGACGGCCCGGAAGTTAGCGTCGGTTCCGCTGGATTGGGGTTGCCATTGGGCAAATAAAACGGACGGAAACAGGAGAAGCCAAAGCAGTTTCATACGGTAAAAGCGCGGTTTTAACTGGGTAAAATAGCAATACAGAACGATTTCGCAACCCAGACTGTCAAATGCAGCCTACTTTTGTCAACGGCATTTTCGTGAACGGTTAAGTGTTTTCGCACCGCTTCACGTATGTTTGTCCGGATTGTAACAACAACTAATTGAATCACTCATGAAAAAGATTTTCTCCCTTATCCTTGCTCTCGGCTGGAGTGCCTTGACTTACGCACAGACGCCGGAAAATACGGTTTCTGCCAAAATTAACGGGAAAGAATGGCAGGCCAAAGCCCAACGCTTAAATCTGCCGTTTACGGGCGTCAAGTACCTGGCCATTGCCGGGATGAACGTGAATCCGGATGTGCAAACCTGGATTCGCTTCGTGTACGTCGATCAACTGAAACCCGGAACTTACGAGGTCATTTCGGAAAATGACCGTGAAATGGACAAAAAGGCCAAAGAAGCCAACGGCAACGTCATGTGGGCGTTTGTGGATTATACGGAAGAATCAAAAGGGCTGGGCCACGCCTTCCGCGACGGCGAGTCGTGGAAAGGGACGGTAACGATCACCAGCGTCACGGACAACAGCATCGAAGGAACGTTTGAAGCCACCCTGAAAGAAGTGAATTATAAAAAGCGGGCGCTGGCAACGGTTTCCGGCTTCGGGCTGCGGCAAAACCTGGAAGACAAAGCCATTACGGCGGCCGGGGGCGGTATGCTGACCAAGTCGGGGCCGCACGATCACGATAACACCAAACGCGTTGAAGGCAGCGGTGAAATCACCATTACGGACGGTAAATTCAAGGTAAGCTGGGGAAAAGAAACCGCCAAGAAAGGTAAGTAAAGTCTATCTGTCCCATATCATGCCCCCGGATCGTTTTCCTGATCCGGGGACTTTGTGTTTTCAGGAGTTTCAAAACCGGTAAAAAGAGCCTGATACGGATGGGTTGGTAAAGGCCAAGCAACCGCACAATTTTGACTTTTCCGCGGATACTGGCTATATTTCAGGCAGAATCTTTGTGATTTTCTTCAGTAATCCTAACCCTCCATTTCGTATGAGTACTTCCCGTCGAGACGTTCTGAAAATGACTGGCATGGCACTGGCCAGCAGCGTTTTGCCTTCTGTAACGATTTTACACCCCCAGCGTTCATTTGCCGGAGTCAACACCGATACCCTCAAAGTGGGGCTGATCGGCTGCGGGGGCCGGGGGTCGGGTGCGGCCGCCCAGGCGCTGAAAGCCGATCCGAATGTCGTTTTACACGCCGTTGCTGACATCTTCAAGGATAAATTAGAAGACTCGTTAACAAATTTGCGGAAAGTCCACGGTGATAAGGTAAAGGTTGACGAAGAGCACAAGTTCATCGGCTTTGACGCTTACAAAAAAGTACTCGATTCGGGCGTCGACGTTGTCATTCTGGCCACTCCGCCCCATTTCCGTCCCGAGCAGTTGATGGCGACCGTTCAGGCCGGAAAGCACGTCTTCTGCGAAAAGCCGATGGCCGTCGATGCCCCCGGAGTGCGCAAGATTCTGGAAGCGGCCAAAATTGCCAAGGAAAAGAAAATTTCGCTCCTGTCGGGCTTCTGCTGGCGGTTTCACGAGCCAAAGCGGGCCATTTTCGATAAAATTCAGGACGGTGCGATTGGCGATGTCATCACCGTTTATAACACCTACAACACCGGCACGGTCTGGTCGCACCCCCGCAAACCGGAGTGGAGCGATGCGGAATACGTGTTCCGGAACTGGTACTACTACACCTGGCTGTCGGGCGACCACCTGGTGGAGCAGGCCATCCACAGCGTCGACATGATGTCGTGGGCTTTCGGCGACAAACTGCCCCTCTCCGCGGCCGGAACCGGTGGCCGGCAGGTTCGCACCGACCCGAAATACGGTAACATCTACGACCACTTTGCCATCACGTACGAATACGAAGACGGTGCCAAAGGATTTCACTTCAGCCGTCAGCAGGTCAACTGCGAAGGTAGCTACATGTGCGAAGCCTTGGGCTCCAAAGGCCGGGCCGTTGCCAACGTTTCGCGGAACGTTCACGAAATTACCGGGCGGAAAAAATGGAAATACTCGGGAGCCGCCAACGACATGTACCAAACCGAACACGACGAGCTGTTTGCCGCCATTCGGAAAGGAGAGCCGATCAACCAGGGGGAATACATGGCGAACAGCACCTTGCTGGGAATCATGGGACGGATGGCAGCCTATACCGGGCGCCGGATCACGTGGGACGAGGCCATGAACTCCACCGAGAAGCTAGGACCCGACACGTATAGTTTTGAGATGACACCCCCGCTTGCGGAAGTCGCCAGACCCGGTATTACTACTTTTTCCTAAAACCCATGCAACGTAGAGAATTTCTGAAAAACGGCTCGCTGGCCGCTATGGGCGGTTTTGCGGCTATCGAATCGCTGCCCAATACGCCCAAACCATTCGTAAATCCACCGGCAAAATCCGCATTAGCCCAGCCTATGGTTAAAAAAAGCCTGAAGTGGGGGATGGTAAAGGAAGATTTGTCGGTACTCGATAAATTCAAACTGCTGAAAGACCTGGGCTACGACGGGGTGGAACTCGATACGCCCAACGACCTCGATATGAAAGAGGTGCTGGATGCCCGCGACAAGACCGGTCTGGAGCTGCCGGGTACGGTCAACTCGTTTCACTGGAAATCGCCGTTGTCGGACCCGGATCCGAAGGTACGGGCGGCCACGGTGGAAGCGATGAAAAAATCGTTGCAGGACACCAAGCAGTACGGCGGCACGACGGTTTTGCTGGTTCCCGGTGTGGTGAAAGCCGAGATCAGTTACGAAGATGCTTACAAACGCTGCCGGGATGAAATCCGGAAATTGCTGCCGGTGGCCGAAAAAACCGGGGTAAAAATTGCGTTTGAAAATGTCTGGAACAGCTTTCTGATCAGCCCGCTGGAAGCCGCACGGTTTGTCGATGAGTTCAAACACCCAATGGTGGGCTGGTATTTTGACGTGGGCAACATCCTGCGGTACGGCTGGCCCGCCCACTGGATCGAAACCCTGGGCAAACGGATTCTGAAACTGGATGTAAAGGAATACAGCCTTAAGAAACAGCAGGACGAAGGACTCTGGAAAGGGTTTAACGTTGAATTTCTGGAAGGCGACTGCAACTGGCCGGAAGTTAATAACGCACTCCGAAAAATCGGCTATTCCGGTTGGGCTTCAGCGGAGGTGAATGGGGGAGACCGGACCCGTTTACTTACCATTCGGGAAAAAATGGATGCGATCTTTAAAGCGTAGAATTCGCATTAAATTTATATTAAATCAGCTTAAATTGGACAATACCTAGCCTGCGAAGGCTATGAATGTAAACTAAAAGCCCGCAGGATTCGTTAATTATAGGAATCACTAACCTATAATTAACGACTTTCTGTGAACTTACGGTTTTTTGCCTGGATTGTGGCGGTTGGAGTTGTTTTTGGGATGACAGGCTGCACCAAAGACACAACCATTACCCCCGAAGCACCTGTTACAGGTCCCCCCTCGAAGGCCGATCAGCCGGTCAATAACTGGATTCTGGAAAACATGCGGGACGTGTATTACTGGGCGGATAAAATTCCGGCCAACCCGGATTCCACGCTGGACCCCGAATCCTTTTTCTACTCGCTGCTCTACGATTACAACAACAAAGCCAATCCCGAACGCGACCGGTTTTCGTGGATTCAGGAGAACGTTGACGAACTGAAATCATCGCTGAGCGGAGAAGAAAAAACCACCGGGCTGGAAGTAAAATATTACCTTCGGTCGCAGGGTTCTACGGATGTTATTATGCAGGTGTTGTACGTACTGCCCGGTTCTCCGGCGGCTAAAGCCGGTCTGAAACGGGGCGACATCATCACGTCCGTCAACGGTCAGAAATTGACCACCGGCAATTACGCATCCCTGTCTACCGAACCAACGACCTTTAACTACGGTCTGGCAACGGTGGAAAGCGGCAAAATTGTTGACACGCAACTTGTGAAAACAACGACAGCTGCCGTTTTTCAGCAAAATCCGGTGTTGCTGGACTCGATCTATACCATCGGAAGCAAGAAAATTGGCTACCTGGTTTACAACCAGTTCATTCCGGGTCCGAACGGAAGCGCAACTCCCGTTTACGACCAGAAGCTGGAGCAGATTTTCAGCAAATTTAAAGCGCAGGGCGTCAACGAGCTGGTCCTCGACTTGCGGTACAATCCGGGCGGCTACGTGTCTTCATCGGTCAAGCTGGCGAGTATGATCGGCAAGGGAATCAACACCACCAAAACGTACTACCGCATGGAGTACAACAAAAACATCATGGCCGCATTCAACCGGGCGGGCCAATCGGACAGACTGATCACCCGTTTTGATAGCAAACCACAGAGCATTGGTGCTAATCTCTTGCGGCTTTACGTTCTGACTTCGGGGGGGACGGCCTCAGCCAGTGAATTGATCATTAACGGCTTGCGGCCCTTTATGCCGGTGATTACGATTGGCGAAACCACGTACGGCAAAAACGTAGGTTCTGAAACGATTGAGGACGAAACCGGTAAAATCAAATGGGGGATGCAGCCCATTGTTTTCAAGTCGTTCAACGCCCTCAACCAGTCGGATTACTCAACGGGATTCGTTCCAACGATTGAAAAAGCCGAACCGCTGCAAATTAAACCGTTGGGTGATGTGGAAGAAACCTATCTAGCGACGGCGCTGGCCCAGATTACGGGCAACTCGGCGCGTCTTTCGGCGGAACGCGGACCGAAACTGCCGACAATTGGCTCATCGGTGGAACGCCGGGCCGGTGGCAGCAATATGTTCGTTGAACGGAGTAAGATAAACCTCTAAGAACCAGACTGCTCATTCAGAAAACAAAAACCGTCCTTCGCGACGGTTTTTTGTTTTCTGGTACTACCCGAAATACCGGCCTGAAGCGATAACCGGCCAATCTCCCGTCGGCTGCGTGAAGAGGTACGTCCAGCACCCCACAAAACCGTTCTCGGTTTGCACCGGTACAACGGCCCTTGTATATTCGTCGCCTTCGTACGCATCGAGCGCGTTGAACAGTTCGGATGCCGTGGATGCCGAAAAAGTATAGAGTTCACCGTACACAAAACCGTCGGCTTGGCCATCGTAAACAGCGCCGGGATACGCACCAAGATTGTACAACCGACCAGGAAAGCACCCCGTTCCAATCCGCTGGCTGCGCTGGCGGAGATACTGCGCCATTGGCACTTTTGACGCATTTAACAGCGTTCCGTAAACAAAAAGATGGGTAACCGGTGTTGCAGAAGTAGGCATTCGGTAGGCTTTTTTCGGATGATATTTGTAAATTTAAACTTAAAAGTAGTCTGGCCCCACGTCCGACCAGTACACTCATCAACCTATGTACGACAAAACGATTGGAACCAAACAAAAAGCGCTACGGATCAACCTTGACCGGAGGATCTACGGCTCCTTTGCTGAAATTGGGGCCGGGCAGGAAACGGCAGCGATGTTTTTCAAGTCCGGGGGCGCGTCGGGCACCATTGCCAAAACCATATCCGCCTATGATATGACGTTCAGCGATGCGATTTATGGCCACGAAGAAAGTGGCCGGTACGTGGTCGAATCGCGGCTGATTAAAATGCTCAATAAAGAATATAGCCTGATGGAAAAGCGGCTGGCTGAACAACGTGGTGAAACGACCACGTTTTTTGCTTTTGCCAATACCGTCGTGGCCCTCAACTACCAGAAAACCAACGAAGCACACGGCTGGATTGGGCTACGGTTTCAATTGGAGCCGAAAGCGCCCTACAACGACGTAATCATCCACGTCCGGATGCGCGATAACGAAAATATCCTGCAACAACAGGCCCTGGGCATTATTGGTGTCAACCTGATTTACGGCTGTTATTACTACTACAAATCGCCGGAAACACTGCTGCTGTCGCTGATGGATGATCTGTCGCCGGAACGAATTGAAATTGACATGATCCGGTTCGACGGGCCGGATTTTACCGCTGTGGACAACCGGCTGATGAGTCTCTACCTCGTTCGGAACGGTTTTACGAATGCCGCCCTATTCGGGCCGGATGGGAAGGTGCTGCAACCTTCCGAAGCACTTTACAAACGCCACATCCTGCTGTTGCGCGGACGGCTGCGGCCCGTAACGAATGTACATTTGGATATGCTCAGCAACGGCTACAAGCAGTTTCTGGAAGAACCGGACATTGACCCAACCCGGGTCGTGACCGTTGCGGAGCTGACGCTTCACAATCTGGCGGCCAATGTTGACCACGGTATCGACGAAAAAGACTTTCTCGACCGCGTCGACATTCTGTGTTCACTGGGTCAAACCGTAATGATTTCGAGCTTTCTGGAATACTACCGGCTGGTGGCTTACCTGGCGCGACTGACCCGCCTGAAAATCGGTCTGATCCTCGGCATTCCGAATCTGGAATACATTTTTGAAGAACAGCATTACAAAAATCTGCCCGGCGGAATCTTGGAGTCGTTTGCCACCCTGTTCAGCCGGAAAGTAAAGCTTTTCGTTTATCCGACGCTGCTGTCTGACGGTGTGATTTACAAGTGTCAGAATTTTAAATTAGAACACAACCTGCAACCGTTGTACCAATACCTCGTTGCCAACGACAAAATCGAGGACATCACCGACTACAACGAAGAAAACCTGCACATCTCGACCGACCGGGTGCTGCAAATGGTTAAAGCCGGTGAAGATGGCTGGGAAGTCATGGTACCCGAGGGAGTCGCCAAGATCATTAAGGACAATTGTCTGTTCGGTTATCCGTGCGAAGTTAACTACCAGAACATTCCGCGACCGCTGCAAACAGCAACGGAATCACCTTCCTCGTGATACCAGATTGCGGAATTGACGGGGCTTCCCTGTGGATAACTCCGGTAAAAATCGGGGTTATCCACAGTTTCTTCTGGCCGCTGGCTGGCGCTTGAAACCGTTATCCACAAAGCTCCGGATTATCCCCGAAGTTATCCACAATTGGTCTGTTGGGCTAGTACACACGCATGTTTGACGCGAACATTAATGTGGTCATTTGAATCCAAATCAAAATAGTTCTATTTTGCCGCTCTTTTAGCCTAAATCACGCTCCCGAATGAACCACCTTCAACCCGCTGATTACGCGGTGTTCCTGCTTTATTTCCTTGTTGTTTCGGGTTACGGATACTGGATTTACCGTCGCCGGAAATCCACCGAAACCAATACCAAAGACTTTTTCCTGGCCGAAGGGTCGCTGACTTGGTGGGCCATCGGTGCCTCCCTGATTGCGTCGAACATCTCCGCGGAACACTTCATCGGCATGGCCGGATCAGGTTTTGCCATGGGTCTGGCCATTTCCTCCTACGAGTGGGTCGCGGCCGCTACGCTAATCATCGTTGCTGTGTATTTTATCCCGATTTACCTGCGCAACCACATTTACACCATGCCGCAGTTTCTGGCGCAGCGGTACAACGACACCGTCAGTACGATTCTGGCCATTTTCTGGCTGGTGGTTTACGTGCTGGTCAACCTCACGTCGATTCTTTACCTGGGCGCTATTGCCATTGAATCGCTGGCCGGTATCTCGTTCACGACCTGTACCATCGGCCTGGCGCTTTTTGCCATTGTCATTACACTGGGCGGCATGAAAGTTATCGGCTATACAGATGTGATTCAGGTGGTTGTTCTGGTCTGCGGTGGTCTGGTAGTGACCTACCTGGCGCTGCAACTGGTGGCCGACAAACTGGGGTTGGCCGGTGTCTGGAACGGCCTGCTGTCGCTCCGTACCCAGGCCGACTCACATTTTCACATGTATTTTCCCGAAGGTCACCCGCATTATTACACCTTGCCAGGCATGGCGTTGATTACGGGCGGCATGTGGGTCAACAACCTGTCGTATTGGGGTTGTAACCAGTACATTGTGCAGCGGGCGCTGGGCGCTGACCTGAAAACGGCCCGGAGCGGTATTCTCTTTGCGGCTTTTTTGAAGCTGCTGATTCCGCTCATCGTGGTCATACCGGGCATTGCCGCTTACGTCCTCTACCAGAACGGTACGTTTCAGGAAGCGATGACCGGCAGCAACGGCGCAGTTCGGCCCGATAATGCCTACCCGGTTTTGATGAATCTGCTGCCGACGGGCATGAAAGGGCTGGCCTTTGCGGCTTTGACGGCGGCCGTAGTCGCGTCGCTGGCGGGCAAGTGCAACAGCATATCCACGATCTTCACGCTTGACATTTACAAGAAGTTTTTCGACAAGAACGCGTCGGAGCAGAAGCTCGTCCGGGTCGGTCGGTATGCCGTAGTTGTGGCGTTTGCCATCGCCATCGTCATTGCCCCGATGCTGCGGTCGTTCGATCAGGTTTATCAGTACATTCAGGAGTATACCAATTTTGTTTCGCCGGGCGTTTTCGCCATTTTCCTGCTCGGATTTTTCTGGAAACGCACCACCACCCGGGCGGCTCTGGTGGCGGCTATTCTCAGCATTCCGCTGTCGGTATTGCTTAAATTCTGGCCGGAAGTAACGAACGTATTTGGGGTTCAGGCGGCTGAAATACCGTTTCTGCACCGCACGATGCTGGTTTTCTGCCTGGATATTGCCCTCATGGTTGTTGTAACCCTGACCGACCCGGCCAGTCATCAGAACAACAAGGGCCTAGCCATTGACAAGAAGATGTTCCACGTGACACCTTCCTTTATTGCGGGTTCCGTTGTCATCCTGACGGTGCTGGCGGTTCTGTATACAAACTTCTGGTGACGGCCGCTTTCATGGTATAGTCAAAACGGTTCTAATTTAAATCTAATCAACCCTTAATCATATTATCAGAGTTATTTCGTAGATTTCTTAAAAAGATCGACGATGAAAACTCTATACTTTTTATTACTGGCTTGGCCTGTGGGAGTATGGGCACAACAAACGGAATCCTTAAAACCAATTGAAACGGTTACCTACTCTGTACCACTTTACACCCAATATGGCTACCGGCCCCACTATACCTCCAACTATCTGTACGACGGTATTGAAGTCCGCCGACCCACGGACCTAGGAAAATATATCCTGGCGTCTGGCGACCCGGATGCCATTCGTGAATACCGGCAGTTCAAGGGTGGCCGCGAACTGGGCGCTGGTCTGCTGGTGATGGGTAGTGTTACAACTCTTGTTGGGATGGTTATTACGGCGAGTCCAAAAGAAACACCGGCTCAGAACAATGTGCCTAAGCTGACGTATTACAATGGCTTGTGGTACGGAAATGGAATGGCTTATTCGAGCAACCCCTATGCGGATAAGGAGCCGAAAAAAGAGGTTCGCAAAGGCGGAATAATTACTATGACAACCGGTCTCAGCGCAATCCTGATTGGAGCCCTTGTCCGAATGCCGGGCTTCCATTTCCGACGTTCTATTCAGTATTACAACAAGTCGCTGCGAACCAAAGACGTTTCCATTCGGATCGAACCACGGTATGATTACACCAGCGCGGGAGCGGGGCTGGCCGTGCGGTTTTGAAAATGAGTGGATTATCCAGATTTTTTAAGATGGTTTTCCTGATCTATCCGCAATTCTCCCTATTTTTGCACCCAATTTTTAAGAACAGTTTCACTTAATTAGTTGGACAAAATGAAAATTGCAGTAGTAGGAGCAACCGGCCTGGTCGGTGGCGAAATCCTGAAAGTGCTCGAAGAACGTGACTTCCCGGTAACGGAACTGATCCCTGTTGCGTCTGAGCGCTCGGTGGGTAAACAGGTTACGTTTAAGGGTAAACCGGTTACGGTTGTGAGCTTCGAGGATGCCATCGCGGCCAAACCCGCTATTGCGATTTTTTCGGCCGGTGGTAGCACGTCGCTTAAACTGGCTCCGCAGTTCGCCGAAGCCGGTATCACGGTCATCGATAACTCCTCAGCCTGGCGGATGGACCCAACCAAAAAACTGGTGGTTCCGGAAATTAACGCCAATACGCTGACGCGGGAAGACAAAATCATTGCCAACCCCAACTGCTCAACCATTCAGATGGTGGTGGTGCTGAGCCCACTGCACAAAAAATACGGTATCAAACGCGTCGTTGTTTCAACGTACCAGTCCGTAACCGGAACGGGTAAAGCCGCGGTTGATCAGTTGTTTGCCGAGCGTTCGGGCGATCAATCCACCGAAAAGGTGTATCCGCACCCCATCGACCTCAACGTGTTGCCCCACATCGACGTCTTCCTGGACAACGGCTACACAAAAGAGGAGATGAAGATGGTGAACGAAACCAAGAAAATCATGGGCGACGACTCGATTCAGGTAACGGCCACTACCGTCCGGATTCCGACCATTGGCGGACACTCCGAAGCCGTGAACGTGGAGTTCGAAAATGATTATCAGGTAAGCGATGTGTTTAACATTCTGAGCGAAGCCGAAGGCGTTATTGTTCAGGACGACCCAAAAAACTACCTGTACCCGATGCCGCTGACGGCGCACGGAAAAGACGAGGTGTTTGTGGGCCGGATTCGTCGCGATGAGAGCCAGCCGAACGCCCTCAACCTGTGGATCGTTGCCGATAACCTGCGCAAAGGAGCCGCAACCAACGCGGTTCAGATTGCTGAATACTTAGTCAAAAACAATTTGGTCTAACAGCCTGTTATACAACTTGAAGCCTGTCGGTTCAAAACTGACAGGCTTTTTTATTTACGGCCATTTTACTGAAAAAGCCGTCTTCTTAAGGTTTTTACGAGCTCTTATCTTTGAGAAGCAGCATAATTTTTCAACTGATGGCCTTTTAAACGTGATTTTTAAGAGAACTAAAAGTTTTTGAAACTAAAGATTACCCATTCTCCCTACCCGATAAATACAATTTTACATTCCGCACAATGAAGACATATTCGGTTACTTTGTTAACGATTTTGGTGGGTGTGTTTCTGGTTAGTACCGTCTATGCACAGCAGCCGACCCCGGTCTCCAATGCCATGATTGAGGGCATCGGACTGGAAGCCGACACCACCCGGCCAGCAGCAGCACCAACCCGCCCGGACACCACCCAGTATAACGTGGCCGACCGCCCTGATACGGTTCGCTCCCTAAACACCCAGCCCGTTGCCCAACCGGCCAGCACGACGACCGCACCGACCACCAACGCCCCGGCAACTCGCCAGGCTCAGAATACGGCCCCTCCCGTGGTGGGAAGTGGGAAAATCAGTGGAAAACTGGTGACCCCCCAGGCCGGAAAAAACCAGCCCGTCGAATTTGCCAGCATTGGCCTGTTTCGTTCGCGGGATTCAAGCTCCGTGACGGGCGCGCTGACCGACGAAAAAGGATTTTTTCAAATCGCGAATCTCGCACCGGATGCCTATTACATTCTTATTCAAAGTCTGGGGTTTGCGGCCAAACGCATTCCGCGCATTGTACTCAGTGACGACAGGCCCACCGCCGATCTGGGCAATATTCTGCTGACTGAAACGGCCAAACAACTGCAGGAAGTGACCGTTCAGGGCCAGAAACAGGCGTACGAATATTCGCTCGACCGCAAGATTGTTAACGCCGATCAACTGCCTATTGCGCAGGGTGGATCGGCCATTGATATTTTGCAGAACGTTCCGTCGGTAACGGTCGACGTTGACGGCACGCTGAGTTTGCGGGGCAGCAGTAACGTCATTGTGCTGGTCGATGGAAAACCGTCGGGCCTGACGGGGCTGGACCGGCAGGCAATTCTGGACCAGATTCCCGCCAGTAACATCGAGCGCATCGAGATGATTACCAACCCGTCGTCGCGCTTCGATGCCGACGGAGCCGCCGGGATCATTAACATCGTCCTGAAAAAAGAACGCGGACCGGGTTTTAACGGCAATGTGCAGCTCAACGTCGGAACCCGTGACAAATACAACGCGTCGATCAACCTCAACTCACGGTTCAAGAAACTTAACCTCTTTAGCAGCTACAACTTCCGGGCCGACCGGCGGTTTCAATACCGGATTTCGGACCGGCAGAATATCTTCGAGGATTCGGTAAGTTACCTGTCGCAACGCAACGACGCCATCCGTCGGCGCGTCAACAACAACCTCCGTTTCGGCTTCGATTATTCCCTGTCGGCCCGCGACAACATCACGGCTGCTATTCTCTACCGGCCCGAATACAGCCGCGATACGGAAGTCGAAGTGTTCAATACCCAGAACGCCAACCGTGTTTCGCTGGGTCAAACCATCCGGACTACCGAAGAAACCGAACCCGAACGCGGTCTGGATTATTCGTTTGGTTACCGCCGGACCTTCGACAAGCAGGGCCGCGAGCTTTCGTTTGATGCGACCCTGTCCAACAACCGAAGCACCGAGTACCAGAATTTCAACAACACCACCAATTTACCGAAAAACCTGCTGACACCCAGTTTCCTGATCGGACAGCAGCGGGCAGACAACGGCCGTGACAACCGGGTGGCGGTGTTGCAACTGGATTTTGTGGAGCCGATGAAAGACAAAAAGAAGCTGGAAGCCGGTCTGAAGCACACTTACCGCCGACTGGGCTCCAATTATCTGTTTGAAAACCTCGTAAACGGCAGCTGGACCATCAATCCGGATGTTACCAACAACTTTATCTACGACGAACGAACGAGTGCCGCCTACGCCAATTTTGGCAACGAAATCCGGAAGTTCAGCTACCAAGTGGGTCTGCGAACGGAATACACCAGCATCGAAACCGACCAGCGAACCACCAACATTCAGAGCAAGCGCGACTACATTTACCTGTTTCCGAGCGTTTTCCTGAACTACAACGCCAGCGAATCGCAGAAAATGCAGATCAACTACAGCCGGCGCATCAACCGGCCTTCTACCTGGTCGCTGAACCCGTTTATCGACCTCTCGGACCCGCTGAACATTCGGTACGGAAATCCTGGCCTGAACCCGGAACTGATTAATTCTTTCGAAATCAGCCACTTACTGTACGGCAAAAACACAACGCTTACTTCTTCGCTTTTTTACCGCCAGACGAACAACGAAATCACCAGTTACCGCACCCTGCGCCCCGACGGCGTCACGGAGCAAACGTCACTGAACCTGAACCGATCGCAGAACTACGGTCTGGAGATCGTAGTGACCCAGGACCTTCTGCGCTGGTGGAAAGTCAACGGTAACTTCTCGTTTTTTCAGCGGAATATCCAGGCCGGCGCCGACATACCCGGTATTCTGACCCGTAGCAACCGGAGCTGGACCGCCCGCGTAACCTCGAACATGAATCCCAAAAAAGGCACCGACATTCAGGTTGCGCTCAACTACCGTTCACCGTTTATTGTGGCGCAGGGCACGATCAATGGCTTCTTCAACGTCGATCTGGGCGTTAAGCAGAGCGTCCTGAAAGGCCGCGGAACGGTTAGCCTCCGGGTGAGTGATATCTTCAACACGCTGCAATTCCAGAACGAGAGTTTCGGGACCAATTTTGCCGCTACCAGCCGCAGCAAACGCGAAAGCCGCATCGGTTTTATCGGATTCAGTTACCGCCTGAGCAAGCAGGTTGTCCGGGAAAAAGAACGCGACCAGGATCGGGAGCGGGATGACACGCCGGGTGAGAACGATTTTTAAGCGTATATTTACGTACCCACGGACCGAGTCGCGCAGATTCCGGTCCGGGTTTTAACCAGGTGTTAACCAAACTGACACGGACGAACGTCTGTGGGTACGGATATGCTCTATCGTTTACTTGCACTCAGCGGCTTTTTCCTGTTAGCCGAAAATCAGGCTTCCACAGCCGCCGACAGCGTTGCCATCGACGGCAAAGCCTTTGTCAAACACATTCAAGTACTCGCTTCCGACGCATTTGAAGGCCGGAAGCCGGGCACAGCCGGGGAGGAGAAAACCGTTCAGTACCTCCAATCAGAATTTCGGAAAATGGGCCTGCAACCGGGCAACGGCAAAAGCTATTTTCAGGATGTTCCGATGGTGACGATTGCTTCCAAACCGGCGGGGCCGCTGGTTCTGAAAGGCAAAAACGGTACGGTTTCGCTCAATAGTCTGGCAGATTTTGTCGCTACTTCGCCCCACGTTCAGGATCAGGTCAAAATCACGGATTCGGAACTGGTTTTCGTGGGCTACGGTATTGTTGCGCCCGAATACAACTGGAACGATTATGCCGGTCTTGATGTGAAGGGCAAAACCGTGGTGGTCATGGTCAATGACCCGGGCATGGTGGACAGCACGCTGTTCAAAGGCAATACGATGACCTATTACGGCCGCTGGACGTACAAATACGAAGAAGCCGCCCGTCAGGGAGCCGCCGGGGTGTTGATCGTTCACGAATCAAAAGCGGCCAGTTACGGCTGGTCGGTGATCCGCAGCAGCTTCTCGAAATCCAAACTGTATTTACAGACCGCCGACGGGAACCGGTCCAAAGCCGTGGTAGAAGGCTGGCTTACGCTAGACGCGGCCAGGAATCTGTTCAAACTCGCGGGCGTGTCGCCGGAGCTGTTCCGGGAAGCAGGTGCCCGCGGCTTTAAACCCGTCAGGCTGGGCGTGACGACTTCGCTGGTCATCAACAATCAAATCACCAAATCGATCTCGAAAAACGTTCTGGCGTTGCTGCCCGGCACCGGTCGCCGGGACGAATACATCATTTACAGCTCTCATTGGGACCATCTGGGCAAAGGAGAAGCCATCAAGGGTGATTCAATTTATAACGGTGCTTCCGACAATGCATCCGGTACAGCGGCTTTGCTGGAGCTCGCGGAAACGTTTACTAAGCTGAAGAAAAAACCGGCACGTTCCATTCTGTTTCTGGCCGTAACGGCCGAGGAACAGGGATTGCTGGGCTCGGAATATTACGCGACGCACCCGGTTTTTCCGCTGAATAAAACCGTTGCCAACATCAACATGGACGCCTTTCATCCGTTGGGGCGCACCAAAGATGTGGTCATCGTTGGACGGGGGCAATCCGATCTGGAAGATTATGCCGCAGCGGCCGCAATCCAGCAGGGCCGGACCATTCGGGGCGATTTCAACCCGTCGGCGGGCAGTTATTTTCGCTCCGATCACTTCAATTTTGCCAAAGTCGGCGTCCCGGCGTTGTACCTGAAAACCGGCGTCAACTCCGTTAAAAACGGCGAAGCCTGGGGCCGGGCGCAACTGGAGGAATATAACCTGAACCGCTACCACGCCCCGTCGGATGAATACTCTTCTTCGTGGGACTTATCGGGAATCATTGAAGATGTACAGCTGCTGTTCAACGTGGGCTACCGTTTGAGCAGCGAATCGACCTTTCCCGGCTGGAAACCCAGTTCGGAATTTAAGGCGGCCCGGGAAAAAGGTTCGGCGAAGAAATAACGGTTCGGATAGCCGTTTACAAAACCTTATCTTTGCGGGCTAGTTAGCCATATTATCATTCATTTATTGTTTCACGCATCATGACGACCGACCAATTAAAGGACGTGAGGGCCAGAGTAGAGGCCCTGAGGGGGTATCTTTGACTACGATAGCAAGAAAGAACAACTCGCTGATTTAGAAGACCGTACCAGCCAGCCCGAATTCTGGCAGGACGCTGAAGGTGCCGAAAAAACCATGAAGCAGGTTCGGATGCTGAAGGGGTGGACAACGGGATACGAGCACGTTAATTCGCTGCTGGGCGATCTGGAAACCCTTTACGAATTCTACGAAGCAGGTGATGTTTCGGAAGAAGAAGTAGATGCTGAGGGTGAAAAAGTAAAAGCTGCGCTGGACGATTTGGAGCTGAAAAAAATGCTCAGCAACGAAGAAGACCAGCTCAGTGCGGTGCTGGAAATCAACTCCGGCGCGGGCGGTACCGAGAGCCAGGACTGGGCCGACATGCTCTACCGGATGTACCTGATGTGGTCGGAAAAGCACGGCTACAAGGTCAAACAGGTGGATTACCAACCCGGCGACGGCGCGGGCATCAAATCGGCCACACTGGAAGTAGACGGACCGCTGGCCTATGGATATCTGAAATCAGAAAACGGGGTACACCGACTGGTGCGGGTTTCGCCTTTCGACGCCAACGCTCGTCGGCATACGTCATTTGCCTCGGTCTACGCTTATCCGCTGATCGACGATTCCATCGAAATTGAGGTCAACCCCGCCGACATCGAATGGGACACGTTTCGTTCGGGAGGAGCCGGTGGACAGAACGTGAACAAGGTGGAAACCGCCGTGCGACTGCGCCACAAACCATCCGGCCTGATCATCGAATGTCAGCAGGAGCGGAGCCAGTTGCAAAACAAGGAAGTGGCCATGCGGCTTTTGAAATCGAAGCTGTACCAGATCGAAGTTGAAAAACGCAACGCGGCCCGGGCCGAAGTAGAAGCCAGCAAGAAAAAAATTGAGTGGGGTTCGCAAATCCGGAGCTACGTTCTCGACGACCGCCGGGTGAAAGATCACCGCACCGGTTACCAGACCTCCAACACGGACGCTGTGCTGAACGGTAATCTCGATGAATTCATCAAAGCCTACCTGCTGATGCAGGATTAACACAAGGACGTCCCCGGCAGCCTGGCTTGCCGGGGATTTTCGTTTGTTGTATGTTTAGCCATGCTCCCGGTTTTCAGGCTGTCCGACGGCCCGGTTCCTTTATTGGCGTTTCACGGTATTGGTCAGGATCACCGGGTCTTTGAGCCGCTGGCACGCGCGCTGGAAGGACGGTATGCCGTGTATGCCTTCGATTTGTTTTTCCACGGTGCTCACCCGCCAACGGTAACCGACGACGCACTCACCAAAACGGCTTACCAGCAACACATTCAGGATTTCCTCCACCAGTACCGGCTTGAACGGTTTGCCGTAGTTGGTTTCAGCATGGGCGGACGGTTTGCCCTGGCCACTGCTGAAGCTTTTGCCTCCCAACTGGAAGAATTGATTTTGCTAGCCCCCGACGGTATTACCATCAGTCCGTGGTACCACCTGGCAACCCACACCCGCCCGGGCCGCTGGCTTTTTCGGTATTTATTGAAGCACATGCCGCTGCTGCACCGGTTTGGCCAGTTTTTCATTGCCATCGGATTGATCAATCGCAGCGTCCTGAAATTTGCGGAGAGCACCCTGGCGACCGCCGAGCAGCGAAAACAGGTCTACGATTCCTGGGTATACTTTCAAAAATTGCAGTTCGACCACCGTGTCCTGAGCGCTTTGCTGAACCAGCACCCCCTGCGCATCCGTTTTTTTGCGGGCTATTTTGATCAGGTTCTCCCGGTTTCATTTCTGGAACCCCTGACCCGCGGGCTACAGGCTTATGAACTGACAGTTCTGAAAACCGGTCACAACCGGCTCATTGAAAAAGTAGCTAAGCTGCTTTAGCGATTCAATGCCCGGTTTAGAACGGCATACAGGCCAATAACTGACGCCAGCAGCAGCACGCCAACGGAAATTTGTGTCCAGCTTCCGGCGTTCGGATCTTCTACCAACGTTCGGATTTCCCGGGCCTGCTGGGCCGTCCAGACGGCGATGAAGGTGCGCGGAATCATGCCCAGAAAACCGCCCAGCAGAATGTTTCTCAAACGCGCACCGGATAAGGCAAACACCAGATTGATGACGGCAAAAGGGAGAACCGGCGATAATTTCGCGAAGAAAATCACTTTCAGCTCCTGTTCCCGAATCCGTTCCAGCACCTTCCTGGCTTTCGGATTCTGCTCGATAAACCGCACAAACCGATCCTGATCGACCCAGTTTACCATCCGGTTCACGAGCAGAATACAGATCATGTTGAGCGCAAACAGCGGCAGTAGCGAATTCCAGCCGAGAAAGTACCCGAAAATGAGGGCTAGAAAAGTGGGTGGCGTCAGCGCAAAGGCGGAGGTGAGGCAACAGGCCGCCGTCAGCCCCAGCCATTCCCAGCCGTTGAACTGGGCGATAAGCGGCTCGTAGGAAACGGCCAGGTAGGTCAGCGCAGAACTGAACACAAGTGGGGTAACCGACAGAATGATTCCAGCCACCGCCGGGCCCGATAAAGCGTTGAGGAAGACTTTTTTCACGCACCAAACTTACGGCATTTTCGGGCAACGACTGGCACCGTTTGTAAAACCGTGTTACATTCGGGTATGAAATTCGCAACCAAAGCCATCCACGCCGGCGTTGAACCGGACCCCACAACCGGGGCCATCATGACGCCCATCTACCAGACGTCGACTTACGTGCAGGAGTCGCCGGGGAAGCACAAGGGCTATGAGTACGCCCGGACGCAAAATCCAACCCGAACGGCTTTACAAAATAACCTGGCCGCGCTCGAAAACGGCAAATACGGCATTTGTTACGCATCCGGGCTGGCGGCCACCGACGCCATTCTGAAACTGTTTAAACCGGGTGACGAGATTGTTGCCAGCAGCGATCTTTACGGTGGTACTTACCGGATTATGGTCCGGGTTTTTCAGGAATTTGGGCTAAAATTTAAGTTTATCGGCCTGGAAGACCCGTCGGCGCTGGAAAGTGCCATTACACCCGCTACGAAAATGGTCTGGATTGAAACCCCAACCAACCCGTTGTTGCGCATTGTAGACATTACCGCTATTGCCGCCATTACGAAAGCCAAAAATACGCTGCTGGTGGTTGACAACACCTTTGCCTCGCCCTATCTGCAAAATCCGCTCGACCTGGGGGCCGACATGGTGATGCACTCGGTGACCAAATACCTCGGCGGTCACTCCGACACGGTGATGGGCGCCATTGTGCTGAACGACGACGAAATCGCGAAGCGGCTGGCATTCATTCAGAACGCATGTGGGGCCGTACCCGGACCGCAGGATTGTTTCCTGGTGCTTCGCGGCATCAAAACGCTTCACATCCGAATGCAGCGGCATTGTGAAAATGCCCTGAAGATTGCCCAGTACCTGAGCCAGCATCCGAAAGTAGGTCAGGTCAATTACCCGGGGCTGGAGAACCACCCGCAACACGCGCTGGCGAAACGGCAAATGCGCGGTTTTGGCGGAATGGTATCGTTTGAATTACGCGGTGATTCGCTGCCGGAAGCCGTGCGGGTGATGGAAAGTTTCAAGGTATTTTCGCTGGGCGAATCGCTGGGCGGGGTCGAGTCGCTTTGCACACACCCGGCTTCAATGACCCACGCCAGCATACCGAAAGAAGAACGCGAAAAGAACGGTTTGAAGGATACGCTAATCCGCCTGAGCGTTGGAATTGAAGATGTTGACGATTTGATCCAGGATCTGGAGCAGGCAATTGGATAAACTTTATGAATCAGGATTCCGCAGATTAAAGGCTGACTGGAAGTAACTGAACAAGACAGCTCCTTGGTTACGCCCTTAATCTGCGGAACATCGGTTTAGAACCGCATCCTCACGCCCGCCAGAAAATTCCGTCCGGCCTGTGGGTAGTAAAAGTTTTCGGTGACGGCTCGCCCTTCTGAAATGTAGCTGAAGGTATACCCGTTCGACTCATACAACTCTCCCAGAACATTGTTCAGCAGCAGCGAAAACGCGATTTCGTTCATGCCTTTGGGCTTCAGCGTGTAAATAAACCGCAGGTCGTTGACGAAATACGCGTCCAGTTTGCGGTTTTCGTTTGAGGTATTGTCCAGGTACTGCTTCCCCACATATTTCGACAGCAAGCCGATTTCAAGCCCTTTGACGGGCGTGTAAAGCAACTGTGAACCAACAATAGTATTGGGCGCAAAAGCGATATCCGTGTTTATATACCGGTTAATCTGCTGTTCGCCCGTGTCGTAGTTATCGAGAAACTCGGTAAACGATTTCACTTTGTTTTTGCTGAAGGTGGCATTGACGTTCCAGCGGAGCTGTTTGGTCAGCAATGCCCCCGCTTCCAGTTCAATACCGGCCCGGTAGCTTCTGGGCACGTTAACGCGGTTCTGCGCGCCCACATCGTTGATTTGTCCCGTTAGAATAAGCTCGTTTCTGTACTTCATGAAGTACAGGTTCGCCGAAAAAGCCAGCCGCTGGGTCTGCATTTTATAGCCCGCTTCCCAATCATTCAGCCGCTCGGCGTTGGGGCGGCTGGCGGGTGTCGACTGCGTGTAATCGTTGCGGTTGGGTTCGCGGTGGCCGACGCCGAAGGAAGCATACAAACTGCTGTGATCGTCCAGAGCGTAGGTAATTCCGGCTTTGGGGTTGAAAAAGTTTAGACTAGCCTCCTGCTGCACATTCCGAAGCAGGTTGTCGAATCCTAAAAAGGAGTATTCGACCGTTCGGATCTGCAAATCAACGTAAGCGTTGAATTTTGAACTGAACTGGTAATACGCTTTTCCGTACAGATTAAAATCGGTTTTGGTCGCGTCGTTGTCGTAATACCGATGCCGGATGTTGCCCGTGCTGGCAAACCGTGCCCAGATGATTTCGCCGTAGTGCTTGCCGGTGTACTGGTTCCAGCCCCCGCCGATGTTGGCCGTCAACTTGCCAAAACTGTTGTAATCCAGCGAGAAAACGGCCCCGTAGAAGTCATTATCCAGCCAGCGACGGCGGATCAGATCCGTCTGGGTAATTGCTGAATCACGGATCACAACCGGCGGTAAACCGTAATCCGCTAAGTCTTCGCCCTCCCGGAATTGCTCGTAGTAGCCGCGCCCCTGGGTGTAATGCAACGACGCATTCAGGCGCCAGTTGCGATTTAATTCGTGGGAACTGATCAGTTGGTAGTGGTCCTGCTGATAGTTATCAACCTCGTTGTCGTAGGTGTAGGCGTTGTAGGTCCGGTTGGTTTTCAGCAGATTTTCCGGTACACCGTCCCAGGCCTGATAGGTTCTTTCCGTTCCCGAAAAGACGTTCAGGCGCACAAAGCTTTTTTTACCGTACCAGCCGCCCGAGACGTAAAACGATTTCAAATCCGACGACGCCCGGTCAATGTACCCGTCGGAGATGATCCGGGAAAGCCGGGCATCAACTACAAAATGGTTACTCAACAAACCAGAACCAGCTTTAACCGTGGTTTTTAGTGTATTGAACGAACCGCCGGAAATGTCGGCTTCCCCGTACGGGTTTTTCTCGAAGCTGTTGGTTTGTACGTTGACGGAGGCCCCGAAAGCGCCCGCGCCGTTGGTCGACGTGCCGACGCCCCGCTGAATCTGAATGCTGCTCACCGACGAAGCAATATCGGGCATATTGACCCAGAACGTGCCCTGCGACTCGGCGTCGTTGTACGGAATACCGTTGACCGTAACGTTAATCCGCGTGGCATCCGACCCCCGAATCCGAAAACCCGTATAGCCCACCCCCGCACCCGCGTCGGAAGTTGTTACCAGCGAAGGCGTAAAGTTGAGCAGGAGCGGAATATCCTGCCCCAGATTCTGCTTGGTGAGTTCTCTGGCCGACACGTCGGTGTAGGCAATCGCCGACTTTTGATTGGCCCGCGTAGCACTTACCACCACCTCATCGACTACAACAACGGTTTTCGTGAGCGTCAGCGTAATCCGGGCATCTTGATTGAGGTCGACGGTCTGCGTGATCGGCTCATACCCGAGCAGGGAAGCCCGCAGTTGTACGGACCCTGCCTTCAGGTTGGTCAGGCGGAAAGCACCGTCGGCATCGGCAAAAGTGCCTTTGTACGTGCCTTCGATGGAAATGGCGGCACCGGGTAAAACCCCACCGTCGGCATCGTTGATAGTACCGGAAATGGAGAATTGTGCCCAGACGGGGAAATGAATCAGGAAAAAAAGGGCCGTCAGAGCACTTAAACAGGCGAAATAATGCGTACGGGGCTTCCGTCCGATCGTAAAATTTTTCATGTGTACGCAATGGTCACGACAGGCAAGGGGCCAACCCATCAATCTGGTCTATAGTCGTGTAAAAACTGACGGCTTGGAAGCTTTCCGCTTCGGTCCGCTCGTACATTCCCTTCGCCGGCATTACCCGGTGCAGGTTCAATGGGTATAATCTCAGCCCGTTGTATTAAGGCACCCCTTGTGTAAGATTAGCAAGGCAAAGGTACGGTTAAGTACTCACAAATAAGCATGGTAGAGAAATATTGAATGCCAATGAACTTTACAGTAAATTTAAATGTATATACATTAAATGTTGATACATTATAAATTCAATCCGTATAACGCTCAAACTCACAGGAACATGGAAACGCTCGTCAATGGATTACACCACGTAACGGCTTTGGCCGGAGATGCTCAAGCCAATGTTGACTTTTACACCCATATTTTGGGGCTGCGGCTGGTCAAAAAAACCATCAATTTTGATGCACCGGACGTTTACCACTTGTACTACGGTGACGAAACCGGTTCACCGGGCAGTATCCTGACGTTCTTTCCGTACGGGAAAGGCATTCCGCGGGGCCGGAAGGGGGGAGGACAACTCACATACACGGCTTTTTCGGTTCCGGCGGCATCCCTGAACTTCTGGACCAACCGCCTGCAGGAATTTAATATTCCCTTCTCGGGACCTTACCAGCGGTTCAACGAAACCTACCTGCGTTTTGAGGATTTCGACGGGATGGGCATTGAACTGGTGGCGCACGACAACGATCAACGTCCCGGCTGGTCGAACGGGTTTATTCCGGTTGAACACGCTGTCAAAGGCTTCCACACGGTTACGCTGAACGAAGTTCGGGTGGAGGATACGGTAAAATTATTAACCGAATCCCTCGGTCATACGTTGGTATCAGAAGAAGCCGGGCTTTTCCGGTTCCAGGCTGGCGAAGGAGGTTCCGGAAATTATGTGGATGTCCGGCACCCGGTGAATGATGCCCGGGCGCACCAGGGGGCCGGTTCGGTTCACCACGTTGCGTTTTCGACGGATTCCGACGAATCGCAGATCGTTCTGCAACACCAGTTGCTGGAAGCCGGGTATCACGTTACGCCCGTTCAGGACCGGAATTATTTCCGCAGCATTTACTTCCGCGAGCCGGGCGGTATTTTGTTTGAAGTCGCCACCAACCCTCCGGGATTTGCGGTGGACGAGTCCGTTGCCGAATTGGGGAAAACGCTTAAATTGCCGGAGTGGTACGAACCCCGGCGCGCTAAAATCGAAGCGGTATTGCCAAAAATTGAAGTGAAATAAATCGCACAAGGCGGAGGGCAAGGAGGCATGGAGTTGTTTTCCAAGGTCTTTTTCCCTCCGCCCGCAGCCCAGACAGCCATGATACACGATCCGAACAATTTTATTACAGCCGGGAAACCGCTGGAAGCTGCCGCAAAAGTTATGGTGATGGTGCACGGCCGGGGGGCCTCGGCACGCGACATCCTGTCGTTGTCAGATTACATCGATGATGAGGAGTTTGCGTTTGTCGCCCCGCAGGCCAGCCAGAATTCGTGGTATCCGAATTCGTTTCTGAGTCCACTCGAGCAAAACGAACCGCACCTATCCTCGGCTTTGCAGGTGCTCACCAGCATTCGGGCCCGGCTTCAGTCCGATTACAATTTCAAACCTCCGCAGATTTTCTGGCTCGGCTTTTCGCAGGGTGCCTGTCTGGCGCTGGAGTACGTAGCCCGCAACGCCATGACTTACGGGGGCGTTTTTGGCTTGAGCGGTGGTTTGATCGGCCCGCCCGGTACACCCCGGCTTTACGAAGGCGAACTGGAGGAAACCCCGATCTTTCTGGGCTGTAGCGACATTGACCCGCATATTCCGAAGGAACGCGTTATTGAATCGGAAGGCGTATTCCGGGCAATGGGCGCGGAGGTAAAAATGAAATTATATCCAAATTTTCCGCATTCGGTCAACGAAGATGAGCTAAAGATTGTTAATCAGTTGATTGGGGGCTCGCCCAGCTCGGGTGCACCCATTCGCGAGTTGTACACCTAACGCTACCACGCCTATGAGCCAGTTTATGGTAGAATTCGATCTCCCGGCCGAAATAACCGAGGAATTTACAGTACGCATACCACTCCAGCGGTTGAAGGTGAACGAGTTGATGGAAAACGGAAAACTGATCACCTACGCCTTGTCACTCGACCGCCAGAAACTGTGGTGTGTGGTGAAAGCGCAGACTGAGTTTGAGGTGATGGAAATCGTATCCGAATTTCCACTCATCAATTTCATGGATCCAACCATTACGGAGCTGATGTTCAATAATATCGTTTCATTAAGAATGCCCCTGTTTTCGTTGAATTGACTACTTTTGCCCGGTTATTTTTTCACTTAATCATGGCAAATTTTAGATTCGTTCAATCGGACGCGGCACTGAAAGAATACGCTGATTTTAAAGTGGCCCGGATCGATGGGCAAAAAGCGCAAACGCTGCGGCAGTTCTTCGATCAAATTTCCCGCGAACTTCGGTTTCCCGATTACTTTGAGTTCGATCTGGAGTCACTCGATGAAGCCTTAAACGATCTGGAATGGCTTCCAGCCGATAAAATTGCACTGTACATTATGCACACCGATGCCTTTTTATCCCAGGAAAAAAGCGAAGCCCGGAAAGGCGAACTGCTGAATATTCTGGACGTTGCAGCCGAAGACTGGAAATGGGTGGATGAGGAAGAAGGTATTGCACCGCGGGAATTAGTCATTTTATTTCAACCCAGCAACTCGTTAACAACTCTTCTCAATAAAGAGGGATTTGTTTACGACGACGTCGCTTAGTTTTTGCAACAAAAGCCGTCAACGTACGGTTAAGCTGTTGCTTTTTGCCGCATGGAAATTAGCTCCGTGCGGCTTTTGGTATTTACTATTTTTATGAAGGTAGCCGATTTAATTACGCTTTATACCGAAGATAGCTTCATCAAAATCATTGGTGAACAATTTCGCCAGCCCTACACCGCAGATCCCGCTCGCATTCAGCTGAAAGGCATTGTTGGCAGTCTGGATGCCGTACTGGCTGCGTCTGTTTACCGCATGCATCCTTCCACGTTTTTGTTTGTTCTGAGCGACCGGGAGGAAGCTTCTTATTTTTTCAACGATTTACAGAATTTATTGGGGGAAGAAGTCCTGTTTTTCCCCATGTCTTATAAAAAGCCGTATCAGTACGAGGAGGTTGAAAATGCCAATGTGCTAATGCGGGCGGAAGTACTGAACAAGTTAAACTCCGACGCCAAACCCAACGTCATCGTGGTGACGTATCCGGAAGCGTTATCGGAGAAAGTAATCAATAAACGGTCGTTGCGGGCCAATACGCTGTCCGTCAAAGTTGGCGATAAAATCGACGCTAATTTCGTCAACGAACTGCTCAACAGCTACGATTTTGAAAAGACCGATTTCGTGTATGAAGCCGGGCAGTTTTCAATTCGGGGGGGAATTATTGATGTTTTTTCGTTTGCCAGCGAGTTTCCGTATCGCATTGAGCTATTCGGTGACGAAATCGAGAGCATTCGGTTGTTCAATCCCGAAAGCCAGCTTTCCACCGATCCGGTTGATCAGATTAGTATCATCCCGAACATCGAAAATAAGCTCATTCACGAGACGCGGGAGCCGTTTCTGGAGTTTTTCTCAAATACCGCAACGCTTTGGTTTAAAGACGTGGAGCTGACGCTTGAAATCATCGAGAAGAACTTTGAGAAAGCCGAACAAAGTCTGGCCAGCCTGGTCGGCGGCAAAGGCGGTATTCAGATCGTCTCGGACCCCAATGTGCTGTTTGAAACCCGCCGGGGCCTGCTGAATCAGATTAAAACCTTCCGGACGGTTGAGTTTGGCCGACGGTTTTACTTTAAATCCGAGAACCGGCTTACGTATTCCTCGAAGGTTCAACCGTCGTTCAACAAAGATTTCAAGCGCCTGGTCGATAACTTATCGGAGAATCAGTCGAAAGGATATACTAATATCATTGCGGCCGAATCCTACAAACAGCAGGAGCGGCTCAAAACCATCTTCGATGAGCTGGATCCATTCCTCAAATTTCAGCCGCTGAATATTTCGCTGAAGGAAGGATTCATCGACGAACAGACGAAAGTGGTCTGTTACACCGATCACCAGATTTTTGACCGCTACTACAAATACCGTGTGCGGGATAAGTTTTCGAAATCGAAGGCCCTGACGCTGCGCGAGTTGAAAACACTGCAACCCGGCGATTTTGTGACCCACGTTGATCACGGAATCGGGCGGTTTGCGGGGCTGGAAAAAGTGGACGTGGGCGGCCGCGAACAGGAGGCCATTCGGTTGATCTACCGCGACAACGATATTCTGCTGGTCAGCATTCATAGCTTGCACAAGATTGCCAAATACACCGGCAAAGAAGGCACCCCGCCGGTGATGAGCAAACTCGGATCGCAGGAGTGGGACCTGAAAAAATCAAGGGTCAAGAAGCAGGTCAAGGACATTGCCAAAGAGTTGATTTCACTCTACGCCAAGCGCCGACAAGCCCCGGGATTTGCGTTTTCGCAGGACAGCTTTCTGCAGGCCGAACTCGAATCTTCGTTTATCTACGAGGATACGCCCGATCAGGCCAAGGCAACGGCCGACGTGAAAGCCGACATGGAACAGTCGCACCCGATGGACCGGCTGGTTTGCGGAGACGTTGGTTTTGGAAAAACGGAAGTGGCCGTTCGGGCGGCTTTCAAAGCCGTTACCGACAACAAGCAGGTAGCGGTTCTGGTCCCAACCACCATTCTGGCCATGCAGCATTACAACACGTTCCGGGAGCGGCTGGCCGATTTTCCGGTTAAAATAGAATACATCAACCGATTCCGGACAACGGCGCAGATTAAGGAAACCCTGAAACGGGTGGCTTCGGGCGAGACGGGTATCCTGATCGGTACGCACCGGATTGTTAATAAAGACATCAAGTTCAAGGACTTAGGCTTGCTTATCATTGACGAAGAGCAAAAATTTGGTGTTAAGACGAAGGATCGGCTTAAGGAAATGCGGGTGGATGTGGATGTACTGACGCTTACGGCCACGCCTATTCCACGAACGTTGCATTTCTCGTTGATGGGTGCCCGTGATCTGTCGGTGATTGCAACACCCCCGCCGAACCGACAACCCGTTACAACGGAAGTGCATACGTTCAGCGAAACCGTTGTCCGTGATGCTGTTAGCTACGAAGTCCGGCGGGGCGGACAGGTGTTTTTTGTGCACAACCGCGTCAGTGACATTGAGTCAATTGCCAATTTGATCATGCGGCTGGTTCCCGACGCCCGGGTGTCGGTCGCACACGGTCAGATGGAAGGCGAACGGCTGGAACGGGTCATGACCAAATTCATCGAAGGAGAATCGGACGTGCTGGTTTCTACCAACATTATTGAGTCGGGTCTGGACATTCCGAACGCCAACACGATCATCATTAATCAAGCCCATATGTTTGGTCTGTCGGACCTGCACCAGATGCGCGGTCGGGTAGGGCGGTCGAACAAGAAAGCGTTTTGTTACCTGATGACTCCGCCGGTTTCGGTGATTACCTCCGACGCCCGCAAGCGTCTACAAACCCTCGAGGACTTCTCGGAGCTGGGCGAAGGCTTCAAAATTGCCATGCGTGACCTCGACATCCGGGGAGCGGGGAACCTGCTGGGCGCCGAGCAAAGCGGTTTTGTGAACGATCTTGGTTTTGAGATGTACCACAAGATTCTGGATGAAGCCGTTCAGGAATTGAAAGAAACCGAGTTTAAAAACCTCTTCATGCCGAATGAGGACAGCATGAAAACACTGCTACCGGACACGCTGATCGAAACGGATTTGCAGGTTTTGATTCCGGAGAGGTACGTCGCTAATATCTCCGAGCGTTTGTCGTTATATAATCAGTTGGATAACATTCAGAATCAGGCGGAATTGGAAAGCTTCCAGCGTTCGGTGGTTGACCGGTTCGGGCCGATGCCGGAAGAGGTGGTTAATCTTATCAAACTGGTCACAGTTCGCTGGAAAGCAGAACGGTTACAGTTCGAAAAATTAACCCTTAAGAATAATATCATGAAGGGTACCTTCGTTTCTTCTGGGAATGACGATTTCTTCAACTCCGGGCAGTTTGGCAAAGTAATTGATTATGTCAAGAACAATTCAACAACCTGCTCATTAAAAGACTATAAAGGAAAGCTGATTTTCACGCAACGAGACGTAAGTTCAGTCGATCAGATGAACGATGTGCTGAGCCGGATGGTGGAGTGATCGCCGGAAATTATGCATTGGCTGTGCGTTACCGTGAAAGTTTGCCTGACATACTGTAATTTTGAACTTTTATTAGTTACCAAATCGCAATGAATCGAACAAAACCGTTACGTTCAATGATCTACCTGCTGGCTTTTGCCGCGGTATTAGGTGCGTGTAAGTCCAAGCACCCGACTAGCGTGAAGCCGGGTAAGCAAAGTACAGCCACCGGTATTGATTATAATAAAGAGAATGGATTTCAGGTAGCGAAGTACAGAGGACAGACGGCGGGCCCGAACCTGGTGTTCATCGAAGGAGGACGTTTCACGATGGGTGCGCTGGAAGAAGATGTGATGAACTCGCGCGACAACCGCGAACGGACCGTCAGTATCCAGTCGTTCTACATGGACGAAACCGAAATTGCTAACATTCACTACCTCGAGTACCTGGATGCGATTCAGCGCGATTCATCCGAAGAAGTTTACACCCGGGCACTGCCGGATACCAACGTCTGGAAGAACCCGCTTTCGTACAATGACCCTTACGTAACCCAATACCTGCGTTTCCCCGGCTTCCGGTATTATCCAGTAGTGGGTGTATCGTGGGAACAAGCCGTCGACTACTCGACCTGGCGGACGGATGCTGTTAATGCAAACATGGCGAAAAACGGCTCTCCGGGAACCAAGAAGAAAGGCTTTTCACTAAAACGGAAGAAGAAAGAGGAAACTGCTCCGGCTGGTGAAGCGGAGCAACCCGCCGTTGCCAAGAATTCGCAGACTACTCCCGCGATGGAAAGCGGCAACATTCTGCCGAATTACCGTCTGCCATCTGAAGCCGAGTGGGAATACGCAGCGAAGGCCATGATTGGTACGCAGTACATCGACGAAAACCAGTCAAACCAACGCATTTATCCGTGGGACGGTTCTTCGATCCGGAATGCGAAAAAAGGCCGGAAACAAGGTCAGATGCTGGCCAACTTCAAACGGGGCCGTGGTGACTACGCCGGTATCGCCGGTAAATCGAACGATGCCGCGATCATTACCGCAGAAATTTACACGTATCCCCCGAATGATTTCGGGCTGTATAACATGGCCGGAAACGTAAACGAGTGGGTATATGATGTATACCGTCCGCTGTCGTACCAGGATATGAATGACCTGAACCCGTTACGTCGGGATGGTTACCTGGATGAAGAGAAAAACTACGATACGAAAAACGGCAACTCCATCATCAACGATAAACTACGGGTTTACAAAGGGGGTTCGTGGGCTGATGTAGCCTATTGGTTAGCCCCCGGTACCCGCCGGTTTATGGCGCAGGATTCAGCAACGGCCACAATTGGTTTCCGTTGTGCGATGATTGCCGGAGGACGGAACAAATAAGCTCCCGTTTACCGGGATTTTGGCGGCCACTCGACTATCGGGTGGCCGCTGCTGTTATAATGCCAACAGACTGGCTGTTTGAGGCCAATAAAGCGGCCGTACAGGCTTCTAACGTGGCTCCGGTAGTCAGAACATCGTCTACCAGTAAAATGCGCTTGTTGGTCACTAAATCGGGGTCGCTAATCTGGAAGACATTACTAACGTTCTCCCAGCGCCCCATGCGGTCTTTACCGGTCTGGCTGATGGTATTACGGTTTCGGGTCAGAATCCGGTCGCTCCACGGAATGTCCAGTGCTTGGGAAAGCCCCTGAGCGATCCAGTCACTTTGGTTGTAGCCCCGCTGACGGAGCTTGGCAGGGTGGAGGGGCACTCCGACAATGAGGTCGATGTGGTCATTTAGGTGAATGTCGGTTTTTAGCTGATTACCATACCAGCGTCCCAGCAAATTACCGACCTCTTTGTTACCACGGTATTTCAGCGCATGAATAAGTCGTTGTGTTTTCCCGCGTTTCGTAAAATAGAGGTAAGCATACACAAACTCAACCGGCACTTTTCCGGCGAACTTGGTTTGCCCATCAATGAGGGCTTCTCCGCGGTGCTGGCCGGTTTCCGGGAGTTGAAGCCGACAGGCCGTGCAAATGATTTCCTCGCTTTGTTGCAAGCTGTCTTGACACAACAAACACGGGTTTGGATAGAACAGATTCAGCAAATCCTGAAATCCGCTGACAATAAGTTTTCCGATCATTTTCACGAACTTAGTTAGCAGAAAATGTTTTAATGCAACAACACTGGCAGTCGTTGCATCTTTCGTTTGTTGTGACGGACGTAAGTGAAGAAAGTCATAAAAATGAGTCAAAACCTTGATAACACCTTACTAGAAATATGATTACCCAGGAAATTGAACAGGAGTGGGAGCAGGTGCTGGATTACCTGGAAAAAGCGGTTGGCAAACGCCCGGCGGACCTAAACAGCGTGTTGTTTCTAATCGGTATGCAGGAGCTTGGACGAGGCACGCAAACGTTTACCAAGGAACAGAAACAGGATCTGATGCACATTGCCATTTGTAAAGTACTGAGTTATTCCGGCTACTATGAACTGGTTGGTACCGATCAGGATGGCTGGCCTCATTGGCATTTAGTGCAGAAGGTTCCGCACATTGACTTGCTCAGTCAGGAGAGTTTTCTGAAAGCCCACGTTGTCCGGTATTTCAATGACTACCTCGATGCTTCTGAAAAAAGCGAAGCCGGCCCATCGGATAAAATTGTGTAACGATCTTCTTCGTTATCAAGAGGAAGTTAGGGGCTAAATTCTTATCTTGAAGTAAGATTTAGGTTCGTGATTATCAGAGCAGTGCCAACCCTATAAGAACACACCCATGCAGATGCAAGATTCCATTCAAACGCTGCTGCTGCGTATTGAAGAATACAGGAAAAAGTTTTACATCAATCAGATTGCTAAAGGCGCCATTTTTTTCATTGCGTTCACGTTGTCGATCTACCTCCTCATGAACACGGCCGAGTTTTTTGGCCGGTTTAGTTCGCCCGTACGTGGAGTTCTGTTTTTCGGGTCGCTGACGGTGATGGCGGTCGCCTTGTATTACTGGGTCATCAATCCACTTATTCACCTATACGGTTTGGGTAAGTCGCTCAGTCAGGAAGAAGCGGCTCAGCAAATCGGACGGTTTTTTCCAGAGGTTGGTGATAAACTTCTCAATACTCTACAGCTTCGGGCGCTTAGCCGTCAGCAGAGTGATCTGCTGGAAGCAAGCATTAATCAGCGTTCCAAGCAACTACTAATTGTGCGGTTTGCTGACGCTATTCAGATTAATCAGAACCGTCGCTTTGTAAAATACGCCGTTATTCCGGCTTTTATCATTGGTGGTTTGTTGTTGTTGTACCCGGCCTTTTTGACCAGTACGTCGAAACGGATTATCAGCTATGATCAGGAATTCGCCGAGGAAGCCCCATTCCAGTTTTTACTACGGAACAAGAATCTGAAAGCATTTCGGAATGAGGATTACACGCTGGAGCTTCAGTTAAAAGGGAATTCCCTGCCACAGGATGTTTACCTGGTTTCGAACAACACCCGTTTTAAATTAGCGAACGACGGCAAAGGGCTTTTCACGTATACCTTTGATAATGTTCAACGCGATATACCGTTCCGCTTTGAAGCCGTTGGATTTACTTCGCCCAATTATGCCCTCACGGTTTTGGACCGCCCGGGTCTGCTTTCGTTTGACGTAAGCCTGGTTTACCCGGCATATTTAAACAAGCCCTCGGAACAACTATCCAACGTCGGGAACTTGCTTGTTCCGGAGGGCACTCAGGTAACCTGGCGGTTTTCGGCTGCCAACACGGACTCGGTTCTGGTTCGGTTTGGCAGCGAACCTCGCGGTTTGGTTGCCGATAAGCAGTCGTCCGATGAGTTCGAGTTCTCGCGCGTGGTCAAGAAATCGTCGATGTATTCCATTTCGTTGAAGAACAGAGTAGCTGCTAGCCGTGATAACATTCAATACACGCTGAACGTCGTCAACGATAAGTTTCCGCAGGTTTCACTGGAAAACTTCAAGGACACGACTTTCTATAATTACGTGATGCTGGGAGGGACGATTACCGATGACTACGGTTTCTCGAATCTGAAGGTCATGTACAAAGTGATTCGCGCCGGTCAAAACGCGCCGGAAAGATTTCTAGCTCGTTCTGTTCCTTTCAACCGGTCGACTTCTACGCAGAATTTTTACTACCAATGGGGGCTTGATAGCCTAAAAATGCAGCCCGGCGATCGGTTAGAATATTTTGTTCAGGTTTGGGATAACGACGCCATCAACGGCTTTAAAAGCGCCCGTTCGAGCTTTGCCCAGTTCGCCGTGCCCGATCAGAACAAACTTTCGGAAGAAGCTGAGCGCTCATCTGAAAAAACGGAAAACCAGATCAGCAAGACCCTATCGAAGGCACAACAGCTTAAGAAAGATCTAAATTCTTTGGAAAACCGGCTTCAGACCAAAAAGAATCTGGATTTCCAGGATAAGAAACAAGCCGAAGACCTGCTGAAAAAACGGGAAGAGTTGCTTCAGGAGTTGAAAGAATTGCAAGAACAAAACCGTACCAATAATGAGCGGCAGCAGCGTTTTAACAATCAGAATCCCGAAATGCTCCAGAAATTTGAGCAGCTTCAGAAGCTGATGAATGAGCTGATGGATCCCGAAACGCAGAAGTTGTACGAGGAACTGAAGAAGATGCTGGAGCAAAAGCAGGACGAGAAAATGATTGATATGCTCGACCGGCTGAAGAATAAAGAGAAGAATTTAGAGAAAGAACTCGAACGGGCGCTCGAGCTTTTCAAACAACTGCAGATGGAACAAAAGATGGAAAACACCATCAAAGACCTTCAGCAGCAAGCCGAAAAGCAGGAACAATTAGCGAAAGAAAGCGAGAAAAAAGAAGGTCAGCAAGCGCCGAAAGACGATAAAGCGCAACCCAAAAAAGAAGACTCACAGTCGAAAAAGGACAGCGCTCACTCGAAAAAAGAAGATCAGCAGGGTAAAAAGGATGACAATGCTGACAGCAAGAAAAACGAGAACAACGCTTCAAAAAAAGATGAGAACACTGATTTGAGCAAGAAGCAGGAGGACCTGAATAAAGACTTTCAGAAAACGCGTGAAGATCTGAAAGATATTGAAAAGATGGCTCAGGATATGAAGAATAACCAGGAGCAGGATACGCATCAGGACCTTCAGCAGGAGATCAGTAACGAGCAACAGGAAAGTAAAGAGCAACTCGACAAACAGCAGAACAGCAAAGCCTCCAAATCTCAACGGAACGCGGCCAAGCAAATGAAGAAGCTGAGCGAGCAGTTGGAGCAGCAAATGCAGTCATCGGAGATGGAAGAGTCGCAGGAAAACATGGATGATCTGCGCGATATTCTGGAGAACTTGATTCAGCTTTCGTTTGATCAGGAGCGGGTTATGAAAGATTTCAAAGCCGTTTCTCTGCAAGACCCGCGTTTTGTAAAACTTGCCCAGGACCAGCTAAAGCTGCAGGATGATGCCAAGATTATTGAGGATAGTTTGTACGCATTAGCCAACCGCGTGCTGCAAATCCAGACGTTCGTAACGCGGGAATTGAACAGTATGAAAGGTTACATGGATGAGAGTGTGAAATACATTCGTGAGCGTCGGCTGAATGTTGCTACTTCCAAACAACAATTTGCGATGACCTCCATCAATAACCTAGCTTTGATGTTGAGCGATGTTTTCAAGCAGATGCAGGAGCAAATGAATCAGATGTCGTCCTCTAGTTCAGGCAAAGGCAAGAAAAAAGGCAAGGCAAAGAGCATGGCTTTGGGCGAGATGCAAAAGCAATTGAACGAGCGGATGCAGAAGCTTTTGAAAGAAGGCCAGAATCAGGGGCAAGGTGGCAAAGGCGGCCGCGGGATGTCGGAAGAACTTTCTCGCCTGGCGGCCGAACAAGCCATGATGCGCAAGATGCTGAAGGAATTGCAGGATGCCCAAAAAGGTACGGAAGTTGGGAAGAAACTGGGCAATGAGATGAATGACATTATGAACAAGATGGATGAAACCGAAACCGACCTTGTGAATAAACGACTCTCTCAAAATACCGTTAAACGCCAGCAGGAAATGTTGATTCGTTTGTTGGAATCTGAAAAAGCGATCAAAGAGCAGGAGGAAGATATGCAACGGAAATCTGAATCAGCGAAGCCTGTTATGCGTAAACCGCCCCCGCAGTATGAGCAACTGGTGAGAGATAAGCAGAAACAAGTTGAATTGTTGCGATCTGTTCCGCCGGACTTTTCGCCATTTTACAAACGCGAGGTAGATTCTTACCTCAAGAAGTTAAAGTAAGGTAAGGGGCTTCGGCCCCTTTTTCTTTTTGAATTTTTTGCCGGTTTTCTATGTTTCACTTTATAATGCAGACCTTTGCGCCTGCATTATTTTTCTATTTTTGTCTTCTCTTTTCTGCATGTCGTGAAATGTTTCCACGTGGAACATTTTTTCAAACTTTCTAAAATTCAAATTTTATGTTCAGTAAGTATGATGTCATTGTAGTGGGGGCGGGGCACGCCGGTTGCGAAGCGGCAGTTGCCGCAGCAACCATGGGTTCGTCCGTATTGTTGATTACAATGAACATGCAAACTATCGCCCAGATGTCGTGCAACCCAGCCATGGGAGGAGTCGCTAAAGGGCAGATTGTTCGGGAAATAGATGCACTTGGAGGACAGTCAGGAATCGTCAGCGATAAGTCAATGATTCAATTTCGGATGCTCAATCGTTCGAAAGGTCCCGCAATGTGGAGTCCACGATGCCAAAGTGATCGGATGCTTTTTGCGACCGAATGGCGGAAAACACTGGAAGAAACGCCAAACTTGGATTTCTGGCAGGACACGGTAACCGAGGTCGTTGTCAAAGATAAAAGAGTGTCTGGCGTAAAAACCAGCATGGGAATGACAATCGAAAGTGATGCTGTTGTACTTACCAACGGCACGTTTCTGAATGGTAAAATATATATTGGTGAAAAAACATTCGGAGGAGGAAGAACCGCTGAGCGCTCAGCGACAGGATTGACGGAACAGTTGATTCAGCTGGGCTTTGAAGCAGGGCGAATGAAGACCGGCACACCACCAAGAGTAGACGGCCGGAGCCTAAATTACGACCGCATGGAAGAGCAACCCGGTGACGAAGAACCCGGGAAATTCTCTTACCTCAACACGCCAACGCTAGCTAAACAACGGCACTGCTGGATCACCTATACAAATCCGGACGTCCACGAAGTTTTGAAAACTGGCTTCGAGCGCTCGCCCATGTTTACGGGTCGCATCAAAGGACTGGGACCCCGTTACTGCCCTTCGGTAGAAGATAAAATCAATCGGTTTGCAGATAAAGACCGGCATCAGATTTTTGTAGAGCCCGAAGGATGGGACACCGTTGAGGTTTACGTGAACGGTTTTTCAACCTCGTTACCGGAGGATGTTCAAATCAACGCACTGCGCAAAATACCGGGTTTTGAAAACGCCAAAATGTTTCGCCCAGGTTACGCAGTGGAATACGATTACTTTCCACCGACCCAATTAAAGCATACATTGGAGACTCAATTGATCGACGGCTTGTTTTTTGCAGGACAAATTAACGGCACAACGGGCTACGAAGAAGCGGCTTGTCAGGGTCTGATGGCTGGGATCAACGCGCACAACAAAGCCAGGGAAATAGGCGAGTTTACCTTGAAAAGATCGGAAGCGTATATCGGTGTGCTGATTGATGATCTGATTACAAAAGGTACTGAGGAGCCTTACCGCATGTTTACCTCTCGGGCGGAATATCGTACAATTCTGCGGCAGGATAATGCTGATTTGCGACTGACCGAAAAGGGATATACTATCGGACTTGCCTCTCAGGAACGGTATGATCTTATGCAAACGAAGCAAGCCAATGTGACGGCGATTCTGGAAGAAATGAAACAGATGCGCGTTCAGCCGGAAGCCATAAATGGTCTGCTGGATTCGCTGGGAAGCGCTCAGATCCGTGAAAAAACATCGCCCTATCTGCTTCTGCGGAGACCGGAAATTAACCGCAAAGAACTTCAGTTGCTGGGCGGAAACGTAACGGAATATCTGAACTCATTCAACCAGGAGACCATTGAAGAAGCTGTGATTTCGGTGAAGTACGAGAGCTACGTCGAGAAGGAACGGATCATGGTTGAGCGGACCGAAAAACTCGATAACTTACTAATTCGACCGGATTTTGATTACGACCGGTTGTCGGCTTTGTCATTTGAGGGACGCGAGAAACTGAAGCGCATCCGCCCCCAAACTATTGGCCAGGCATCGCGCATCAGCGGAGTTAGCGCTTCCGATATTTCAATCTTAATGGTTTATTTAGGTCGGTAAGAGCATGGCGGTGGAACACCTTGCAGAATGTCCGGTTTGCGGAAATCAGTCTTTTTCAAATTGGCTTACGTGTAAAGATTATCTAGTTTCTGAAACGGAATTTACCATTCAGAGTTGTGAAAAGTGCGGCTTCAAGGCCACCAATCCTCGTCCAGCCGAAGGAGAGATTGGACGGTATTATCAGTCTGAAGAATACATTTCACACAGCGATACCCGTAAAGGAATCATCAGTCAACTGTACCACACCGTTCGGTCGATTACGGTGAAACAAAAAGTAAATCTGATCAAGGGGCTGTCTCCCAGGAAAGAAAATCTGCTGGATATTGGATGTGGCTCGGGTTATTTTCTCTCGGCTAGCCAGCAGGCAGGCTGGAAAGTGATGGGTACGGAGCCGGATGAAAACGCCCGACAACAGGCGCAAAACCGTGTTCATGTAAAGCTGGGAAAATCGATTCATGAGCTAAATGAGGGCCAGAAATATCATGTTATCACCTTGTGGCACGTTCTGGAACACGTCCACGAATTGTCCGAAACGCTGGAGTGGATGCGGTCGCATTGTCATGCAAATGGTTATGTCGTGATCGCTGTTCCCAACCATCGTTCGTGGGATGCTCAACATTATAAACAGTTTTGGGCGGCTTACGATGTTCCCCGGCACCTGTACCATTTCTCACCCGACGCCATGAAAGCGTTGTTAAGTCGTTACGGTTTTGAAATGGTTGAACAACGCCCAATGCTCTTTGACGCTTTTTATGTGAACATGCTGAGCACCAAAAACCGTGATGGAAAACCGGCCTACCTTGAAAGTTTCTGGAATGGTATTCGTTCTAATTGGGCAGCGTATCAAAATGGAGGGAATTATTCAAGCTTAATTTACATCGCTCAGGCCCGCTAACTAAACAAGAACTTATGCCCTGAATAGCGATACTATTCAGGGTTTTTTATTGCCGAAAAATGAAACAAGCCTTATTTCTGTTCGCCATCATCGCCGTTTTTTTGAATTCATGCTCTCAATACGCTGCTCCAATCGGAGGAAAAAAGGACACATTGGCGCCCGTTCTGGTGAAGAGCACACCGATCAACAAACAGAAAAACTTCAATGAAAAGACCATTGAGCTTTTCTTCAACGAATACATTCGGGTCGAAAATCCGAATCAGAAAATCCTGATCACCCCTGAACCCGAAGCGCCGTTCAAACCGCGGATTAAGCCAAACAGCTTCCGGTTGATTTTCGATAAACCCTTTAAAGAAAATACAACTTACACCTTCAACTTTACGGATGCCGTGAAGGATGCAACGGAAAACAACCCGGCACTAAATTTGAAATTGGTGTTTAGCACGGGCAACTCCATTGATTCGTTGAGGGTAGGAGGGAGGGTCACCGACCTTCAAACCGGCCAGCCCGTCCTGAATACATTGGTCGGTTTGTACATCCCCAACGACACCCTGACGCCAACTAAAACAAAGCCGTATTATTTTACCCGCACCGATACATCCGGAGTTTTTTTGCTGGAAAACGTACGGGACGGACGATACAGAGTTTTCGCTTTCGATGACAAGAACCTCAACCTTATTTTGAATCCGGGTCCGGAAAAAGCCGCTTTTCTGCAAGGTGAGCTGGACTTGAAAGCCAACAATGATACGCTGAATTTCCAGCTGTTTTCTTTTTATAACACTCCCCCGCGGTCCGTCCGAACCCAGCAGCTCGTCAACACCTACACGTATGTTTTTGATCGGGGAATCGAGAGTTATACTGTTCGCTTCACCAATCCGGAAGACAGCATTCCTTCGTTTTTTCGGACTCCTACTGAGCTTACTTTCTTTAATGAGAAAGCAACCAACGACACCCTCCGGCTTCAGATCACGGTAACGGATTCCCTCAAAAACAAAGCAGAGTTAACCCAAAAATTTAAGTTCCGGACGCCATCCCGGCGTGAAACAAGAGAACCGCTTACGCTTACGGCTTTGCCTGCGGATAACGGCGATGTGGATCGTCAGGTAAAAACGGAGTTTCGATTTTCGAAACCAATCAAAACGATCACGACGGACTCGCTGCAATTATTCAGTGACAGCACAAATCGCATACCGCTGAGTGAGCAGGATTACCGCTGGGAAAATAATCGAACCCATTTTATTCTGAACAAGACAACCACCGCCGGGCGAAGTGTGGCGCTTCGGTTGGGGAGAGGAGCTTTCATTAGCGTTCTCAATGATTCAACGGCAGCGACGGAACTCAACTATTACATCCGCGATCCGGAGAAGTACGGGGTCCTGATCGGAAAAGTAAACACAACCGCCAAGCAATTTATTGTTGAGTTACTTGATGAGGAGTTCAAACCAATTGATAAACAAATAAACAACCCGAACTACCGTTTCGTTAATATCAAACCGGGCCGTTACCGACTTCGGGTTATTATTGACGAGAACGGAAACGGGCGGTGGGACAGTGGTAATCCCCTGGAAAACCGTATGCCCGAACCCATCTACTTCTTCACTAGGAACAAAGGAATCATTCTAATAAAAGCCAACTTCGATATCAACGAAGACATTGATGCATTCTGAAAAGGTCAATGTAAAATTAAAAAAACACAAATAAACGGTGGAAAAGTCAGTGGACAACTGCGAGCCCAATGTGGAAAAAATGTGAAGAGGTAGAAAAGGGGCTGTGGAAAATCCAGTTTCCTATGTTGATAAGTTTCCCCGGGAGTGTGGATAGGGGATAACTTCTCGCTTCTCCACAAATTATTCCTCAACTAATCAACACGTGGAAATGTTTACACTGTATCTTGTGGAAATGTGCTTAAGTACCGTTACGCTAGTAACCCCTAAATGTGGATAAGTAGAATTCGGATTGAAAGTCAATCATTTACGTGTGGATAATTTTATAAGTGGTGTGGATAACTCAAAATTCTTATCCACAAATAAATCAGACCGATGTGTATAAATAACTTGTCCACATATCCACAGGGAACAACCTTTAAAATCCTTTTATTAAACATTTAATAAAAAAAGAAAATGAAGAAGGTAGTGGGTCTATGGTTCATGCTGTGCTTTGTTGGCTTACTGAATGGATTTGCTCAGGAAGGGCAGGACCTGGCCGATGAGTATTTCAAAAAGGGGGAAACCGAAAAAGCGTATACGATATACCAGAAGTTAATAAAGCCGGGCGCGAACAAACAGGTGATGAACCGCTATGTGGAAAGCGCCGTCAAACTGGATAAGATCAGTGAAGCCGAAAAGGTTATTCGGCGATTAGTGAAGTTGGATGATAAGAATCCGTACGTTTTCCTGCAGGCCGGTATTCTGGAGGAAAGCCGGAAGGACTCGGCTAAAGCAGAAGTTTACTTTAACAAAGCTATGGCCGTTGCTAGCGGTAATGTTAACGGGTTGGCCGAATTAGCGCAGGACTTTTCGGAGCGAAATAAGCAGGCATGGTCGGTTAAAATTTTGAAGAAGGCGCGCGAACAGAGTAAAGATCCGGTGGCCTACGCCGGCGAACTGGCCCGCTTGTACGGAGCCCTCGGTCAGAAGGAAAACATGGTCGATGAGTTGTTGCAGTGGGGATTGATACCGGGAAACCGGGATAATGTGCAGGCCATCCTGCAGGACAACTTGAAGGAGAATGATCAGAAGATGCTGGAAACCGTTCTCTACAAGAAAGTGCAGGAAAACCCGAACGAAATGTTCTACACGGAAATGCTCGTTTGGTATCTGACCCAGAAGAAAGAGTTTTACAAAGCTTTCATTCAGGAACGCGCCCTCGACAAGCGCCTAAAATTGACCGGTGTGCGCGTTTATGATCTGGGTGCGGTTGCACTCCAGAATAAGGATTATAAGAACGCAGCGGCCATGTTTGAGTACGTAGCGAAGGAATATCCCCAGGGGCAGCTCTATCCGTTTGCCCGACGCCTGGTAATTAAGGCCCGGGAAGAGCAGGTTAAGAACACATATCCCGTCGATAACCTCGAAATCCGGAAGCTCATCGCCGACTACCAGAAGATGTTTCAGGAATTGGGCAAAAACAACCGGACACTCGAAGCCCTGCGGAGCACAGCCAACCTCTACGCCTTTTACCTGGACGAGAAAGATACGGCCATAACCATTCTTCAATTGGCTACGGAAATTGGTAAAAACGAAAAAGCCTTCATTGACCGCTGTAAGCTGGATATGGGGGATATCTATCTGCTCAAAGGAGAGCCGTGGGAAGCTACGTTGCTGTATTCACAGGTCGAAAAGTCTCAGAAAGAAGATTTGCTGGGTTATGAAGCAAAGCTCCGGAACGCCCGGCTGCATTACTACAAGGGCGATTTTGAATTGTCGAAAGAAGTACTGGACATTTTGAAACAAGCCACCAGTCGTGAAATTGCCAACGACGCCGGAGCGCTCAGTCTACTCATCATGGACAACACGGGGATGGACAGTTCCGAAACAGCGATGAAGGAGTTTGCTTCCATTGAACTCATGCTCTTCCAGAACAAGGTCGATTCGGCGGCACTGGCGCTTAACGAATTGTACACGAAGTACAAAGATCATAGCCTGGCTGATAACATTCTGTGGCTACGGGCCAATACGTTGTTGAAACAAAACAAAACGGACGAAGCGCTCCAGGATCTGGAAAAAATATCGGCCAATTACGGGGAAGACGTGTTGGGCGATGATGCTTTATTCCTGACGGCAAAGACGTACGAGGAAAACAAGAAAGACAAAACCAAAGCTATGGAACTCTATAACCAGCTTTTGCAGAAGTATCCGGGCAGTATCTTCGGGGCCGAAGCCCGAAAACGATTCCGATCTTTACGGGGAGATGTTATCAACTAATAAAAAAGACCCGCCGGACGGCGGGTCTTTTTTATTTCAGGCGGTTTGCAGAAGCATATCTTTAAATTCCGCAAAATCAGCCTTCATTTTTATACTTTGCTTCGGACGGTTCATTAATTCTTCCAAAGACGCCGGGATATCCACAGGCGTGTGGATAACTGACTCCACCAGTTCTTTAAACTTAGCCGGATGAGCCGTTGCCAAGGATATTCCACAGACATCTTTGTGGATATGTTGATAACTCTTCAACCCAAGGTAACCAACCGCCGTGTGGGGACACGTGACGTAGTTAAACTGTTGATAAACATCAGCCATAGCCTGTTTGGTCTGCTCATCATCAAAGTAATAGCCAGACAACATTTGTTTCAGTGTATCGAAGTCGTCGTTGAACAAATGAGTCAACCGCACAAAGTTGCTGGGGCTGCCCACATCCATGGCGTTGGAAATCGTTTCCACCGACGGTTTAGGCGCGTAAGCACCGGTTTCGAGGTACCTTGGTACCACGTGGTTCAAGTTCGTTGAAGCAATAAATTGATGGATTGGTAACCCCATTTTGTAAGCCAGTGTCCCCGCACTCAGGTTACCAAAATTGCCGCTGGGTGTTGAAAAAACGACGGGTTTTCCAAAGTGCTTTACCTGACCATAGGCCCGAACGTAGTAAAAGCTCTGAGGAATCAGTCGGAAGATATTGATGGAGTTAGCCGATGCCAAACTGAACTGCTGATTCAATTCAACATCCGTAAAAGCCGTTTTGACGAGTGCCTGACAGTCATCGAAAGTCCCATCGACTTCAA